>CALMSM010000053.1 GCA_937872425.1 uncultured Candidatus Saccharibacteria bacterium | reverse complement strand
ACGAAGTGGTAGTCAGCCAACAGGCGCCAGAGGCACCTCATGATTTAGATGGACGTAGAACCGCAGGTAAGGTCCTAATGATTGGTGGCATAACATTCGCTGCGATAGGCCTCGTGGCTCCGCCACTAGAATAAATATTTTTATGTCCGAAAAGCAAAAGCCTGCACCCCCATCCGACCCTAAGCATCTGAGAGATCTAGATGGCTATGATTTGGTCACGAGTGACAGCCTAGAAACATCAGATGGAACCCTCTTTCAAAAGCAGCATCAAGGCACAAATACATCAGCTTCGTACTCAATCCTAAAAGATGGAGAACCAGTTGGTCGCGCTGGACTTTCGTTTGGGCTTAGACAACAAGAAGTATACTTTGATATCGAAGTCTACAAACAAGGACGGGACATAGGAGCCACGGCATTGAGGGGTCTAGCAACTAACCTAGATGAACGCGGACTGAGTCTAATAACAGGTGGGATAATGGAAGCTTCGAGACCGTATTGGGAACATCTTGCCCAAAGAGGTGATGCAGTGCCTGTAGACCCAACGAATCTTGCGACAACCGACTACCAGATAGTCCCCGCAGCTGGGGCTTCTCCTGCGATGACCGCAGAGTTACCCAGCCCGACAGTCCCAACGGCTGCTCCAATGCCAGGTCACATGCTCTAGGCTCCAAAAATATAGTCAATAGTTCTAAAATCGGACTGGATGGTCCGTAAGCATAAGCAGTATGAATCTCAAGGAGACCGTTTGTTCTCTTTTTTTGTTATCATGGATATATGGAAAATGATGATGAAAATAGGCAGGTCCCTCATCCCCAGCATCTCGATGGAGTAAATACTTTTGCTTTAACCCCAACTACTAACGGCCAGCAACCCATTATCCCTAGCCCTACAATTGCTCCGACAGCAACAAACATGACAACTGAACCACTCTTGCAGCCGTATGCGACACAGATAGAGAGTTCACACAAGAAAAAATTACCGATAATTATTGCTGGCACGTTAATCATCTTGTTCATTATCACGGCTTGCATTATCTACTTCAAACAACAGAAAAAAACTATCACTGGCCCCAACCAAATAACAAAGACAAATACTGACTCAACCCAGAAGCGAAACGAGAAGCAGGATCAGAGAGCGGCACTACGGGGTGATGATTTTGAAGCAGACATTAGTCTGGTGTATGTAGAACAGGCTCTTCGGATATTTGGCATGAAAAATAACTACTACCCGAGTGAAATCAACGCAACTCTTCTGCCTTCGGCTGCTGACGACCTAACACTTCCTAATGGATATAGATTTGATTACGCACCTGAACCCCAAGGATGCAAAACTAGCAACAAAGACTGCAACAAATACATCATCGCCGTCCTGCGCCCTTCGGGCGAAGCAATCGAGACAATTAAGTCCCCGGACTATGATACGGGCGGTCTAAAGCCACTTTAGGTGTCAAGCGTTAAAGTTCTAAAATCCGGCTGGATGGCCCGTAAGCATAAGCGGTATGAATCTCGAGGAGACCGTTTGTTCTCTTTTTGTATTTGTTTATGGTTGCATAAAACTGACTACGTCCTAAACTAGGTGTAATGATTAGTGAAGAGTTTCGAGTAACACCTGAACCATGGGAATATCTCGCAAGAGATGTACGTCGGATTCAGTCACCACAAGCCCGCACTATTGAGGCCGATTACCGTTTTAATAACCTTCTCGCGCTCATCGATAGCGGCGAATGGGAGGTTGATGCGTCAAACAATGTAATTCCCTCTTCTATGAGTGAGGATGACAAAGCCGTAGTACTGGCAAGTGCCAGCTATACAATAATTAGTGAACGGCCACGAGAAATTTGCACTGACCCAGAAGGCCAGATTACTTGGAGGGCTGCTGGGCTCATAATTGGTGCTGGCGTCGTACTTGAAAACACCGCTCGTTGCAGGTGGACCGTAACATTGAATGGAGAGGAATAGTCCTAAATTCCGGCTGGATGGCGTCAGATTGGCTTAATAGCACTTATATGTTATTTTTTGTATATGTACGTTTCTCTTCGTGAAGCGGGTACTAGTGATGTGCCCTTTATGCAGCAACGACTCTACGAGGCGACTATACCCGAATCCATACCCGAGGAGTACAGGCCCAAGTTTGAAGCCGCAATGCGCGTTGATTGGGTTGCACGCTACATAGATGAGTGGGGCCGCGAGGAGGATACCGCCCAGATAATTGAAGTTGATGGTGAGCCGGCAGGAGCAGCTTGGTACCGTCACTACGAGCCGCATGAGATGCATCAGCTGCAGCGAGTAGTCAGCTTTCCTTTGCCGCCACACGAAATAGCAATGGGCTTAGCCAAGCCATGGCGCGGGCGAGGCTTGGGGACTTCTCTGCTCGATGGCCTAGTCAAAGTTGCGGCAGCAGAGAACATTACCCAGCTCTGTCTAAGCGTTAGTACTGAAAACCCAGCGGCACAAAGACTCTATCGGAGGATAGGGTTTGTGCCAATTGGTGCTGGCTTCAAATCCGAAGTCATGCTTTGGGAGACAACGTAGCTTCAGGTAACTGTCTGCGCCTAGAAGCAAACCTTCAAGATTGATTAGACAGCCTCACTGTGGTTTAGTGTGTCTATGGCTGAGCAGGGTGATTCTTTTGAAGAGTTTTTGGGTGATGACCCAGATTTTGATGCGAGAAGTGAGCAACTAGAGCCAGCTTCAGCCGCTACAAAACGGGCACTTTATGACCAAATCCAGTCCAAGGTTGGGCCACGGCCAGAAAACGCATTCCTAAAAAGCAAACGGTTCAAGAACCCCACGGGAGCCACAATAATCACAGCCTCACTCCTCAGAACTAGGACCAAAAGGAATGCCGACAAGTTGGCAACAGTCACTCTCGAAGATACAAATCAGCACGGCACAAGACTACAAACTAAAATATCAGTTATTGATGCACCTGACGGTCTTGAACTCAGCAAACGAATCACTACCGTGCGCGACGACGATCGTATCGTTGGCGGTGTTGCCTTGGGGCAATCTCCTGCTTTGTTCGGTGGCCCGGGCAGGTTTGACCCTGCAACCATACGTGCCAATCAAGAAGCCGAACAGCTTGAGAACCAGCTCGGCCTAAACTTCGTATCTGAAGTCGAGGCCACAGAGCTTGTCAGCCTGCTCGTAAACGCACTTCCTCATGAGTAGCGGCATCGAGACAAGTGGGCAGATGGACTTCTGGACTGATAGACCTGTCGAGAGCCTTTCGGATTTAGCAGTATTTGTAATGTCGCACGCGACCGCTCCAGACATTCAGCCAGAAGAACTTCTACGCCCTCGGCTGATATCAGTTGAACACATTATTAACTCTAGCTATCTTCCCGAGGTATGCGAGTTCACAATTGCTGACGCACACTTTTTGGTCGGCGTCATCAGCTATGTACTGGATAATCCGCAGGAACGAGCCTCGCTGGTGGTAATGGTACCGGATGAGGATGACCCGGAAACTACCTACGTAGAGGTTCACTTCCCGGCCCACATGGAGCCACCAGCAGAACTTCGCTGAGCGAGGCTTCCTAGTTCTTGATGTATGCTCGAGCTTTTTGTTGGTCCTTGAGGCTATTGAGTTGATCAGATATATCTTTGAACCCGAAGACAATGTGTGCTGTTTTAATTTTACCATCCGCGGTAGTCTCAAGGTTTTTGACAATCTCAAGGCTATATCCGGTATTGATAACTCCGGAATATTGACCCGGCTGAAGTTTATAGAGTGCGTCCATGGTCTGAGGAGAGACATCCCGCTTGGTACGCTCAATGATGCCCACTTCTCCACCAGATGCCTTACTTGCTGTGTCATCTGAGTACTTCGCGGCTGTTGCGGCAAAGTCAGCTCCAGAGTTAAGTTCGGCCAGAGCAACCTTTGCTCGATCTGCAGTTGCAGTATCCAGAGCGGCGGCGACATTCTGTGACAGCATTTGGTCCTTGAGGCTACGGCGGAAATCATCTACTGACCACCCCCAGTAATCGCGCAACACATCCTCAAACACCGCGTCACTATCACCCAAACGATTCTGTGCTCTGAGTAATGAAATCTGGTCATCGACTTGCTTTTCGGTCACCGTAATATTGCGCTCTTTGGCAATCTTCTTGACGTACGCATCATTAACAACCTTGTCGAGTGCCTGCTTCTTGAACGCAATAAGTTGCTGCTTTCCTTCTGGGGAGTTGAAGTCGAGTTTAAGCTGATTTTCGTAATAATGCGTGTAGTGACGGACCTCGAACAGATAACTTTCGTACGAGACAAAGTCAGATCCTGCTTTTGCCACGGGGAATGGCACTACTTGTGTCACCCGATACATAAAACTAGACGTTGTCTGAAACCGGTACAACGCCAACGTTGAGTAAGCCAAAAAAGCAACAATCGCAAGGATAATTAAACTGGTTGTAATGCCGACAATGCGGTTTTTGGTATGACCCAAGCGCAAGATGTATTTACGAGCCCCGCTAATCACCTCTTCACGGTGAGCCGCGACCGTATCAGTTGTAATACGTGGCACATCGCTTGGTGGCAATACTTCGCCCTCTGGCTTGAGTACGGCAGGTAGACTAGGCTTGCTAATCTTGAATTTACGCTTCTTCATGGTCCTCTTCGTTTTTACCTGCAGGGTACGCGTTTGTTGTGATACCTTGGTCACGCAACACACCGAGCAGTTTTTTCTGGATTTTCTGGGGATGATGGACATCGTGGATAATAAGATCTCCCACGTATGTCTGCACAGTTATTGTACCAAATCCTAGTAATGTTTGCTGCACCCCAGCAATCTCATAATTCACCATCTGTATCTGCGCCAGACTAATGTCCACAACGCTTTTGTGAAATATCCCCTTCTGTACCACTTGTATAAGACGCTGGTCCGTCAGAATAAACACACTAAAATGCCAGGCAATCCACGATGGAAAAAACAATAACCAGCCCAAAATAAACCCGCCGGCAAGCCCACCAAAGAACCAGCCAAACCCTAGGTCAGGCTTGATGCTAGCCGGCAGAACACCGATGAGTGGGCCAAGCATACCCAGAACCAATCCTTTTCGCATTACAATAGGGTGTTTACGGAACAGGAACAGCATCTCTTCGTCTGGGAACTGATCATCGAAGTACTTTTGCTTTTCGGCCATACCGCTAGTGTACAGCATCGCGCCCACCGCTGGTAGCCCACCGGTAATCCTGGACATAATTCAAAATCAAGCCGTCGGTACGCTATACTACTATGGTTCTGCCCCTGTAGCTCAACGGATAGAGTAGATCCGTCCTAAGGATATGATAGAGGTTCGATTCCTCTCGGGGGTACCAGATATAATAAATCCTACCGTGTTGAATCCTTGAGATAAGCATTGAAGAGCTGTATGAGATCAAATACGGTCTGCGGAATATCCAGTCTGAGCTCATCAATACTTTTTAGGGGTACTATTTTGGATGATGTACTAGTTATGAATGCACCGTCATAATCAGCAATATCCGCTATACTTACGTTTTTTTCGACATAGTCATAGCCATTTTTAACTGCAACTTTCAGCACGCCACTACGCGTGACACCCGGGAGGATTTCGGCCTCTGGCGGGCCAACAATAGTCGTGCCCTTGATACAAAAGAAATTAGTTCGGGTCCCTTCTGTAATATAACCTTTGCGATTTACCAAGAGGGCGTCGTAGGCATCTTGAGTTTTTGCGTGGCGATACGCCAAGTAGCTCGGTAACATATTCAATGTCTTTGCTTGCGGGAACATACGTTCGTAATTGTAGGAAATAACGTGTGCCCCCGTCTTGTATAGCTTCCTGTCCGGGAAAAGAGGGCGCAAACAAACAACGTGGATGTTTGCCTCTTGTTTTGTTTGAGCACCAATAAGTAAAACCTTGATATTACACGCCGCGACTTTGTTCTTCTGTATCAGTTCGATAATGCTCGCAGCTATGAAGGAGCTTGAGAATGGATGCTCAAGCCCAATAACTTCCGCAGATCGAGCCAGGCGGCCTATGTGTTCCTCCAAAAAGTACGGGTGTCCAGCCGAAACCCGGATGGTTTCGTACACACCAAACCCATATGAATATTCCACGCTCGAGAGAGGAATAGTCGCCTGATCAATGGGCAAAATTACACCGTTATGAGAAAAATATTTCACAGTAACTATTCTATAGTGTGCAGGTTGCTAATACTATGAGGGATTTATGCTATTTCTTGCGAGATTTCGCTTGAGTGTAGACCTCATAGACCGTTTCGTAGTCGAACAGTTCTGATTCGCTGAACCAATGAGCTATTTCCTGCTCAGCCTCTGCTGCATCCCCTGATGCATGGATGAGGTTAGGGATACCGACGCCCTCTTTGTCGGCATAGCCAAAGCTAATATGTGCGTAATCACCGCGTACCGTACCCGGCTGTGCTTCTTTGGGCTCTGTTGTTCCAACCATTTTACGCACCAGTGGCACTGCCTCTACTCCTTCGAGCACGAATGCAATTACTGGGCCTTCTTCCATCATCTCGAGCGTAACGTCAAATGCTTTTTGGCCACGACGAGACACCATCTTGCTAATACCTTCGTAATGCTCAAAGTAATGGTCTCGGCCCGGGCGAATCATTTTACAACCGACGATTTTAAGACCAACACGTTCGAAGCGTGAAACCACTTCTCCAACGATTCCGCGCTTTACTGCATCTGGCTTGAGTATAATTAGTGTTCGTTCCATGTTTTGAGGTATTCCTTGTTTAACTTTTGAGTCCATTTTAACAGATATGAATGCTGTCGACAATGTCGTACAATATGTATATGCTTTTTGCTAAGGCGAAGACCGACTTTCTTGAATACCTAGAGATCGAACAAAACCGATCCCAAAAGACTATCGCCAATTATGACCACTATCTCACACGGCTGATAGATTTTGCTGGAGACATCACGGTCAAAGACATTGATGCAGAGATGATTCGCAAGTGGCGCCTGTGGCTTAATAGATTAGGCAGTAACACCGCTGATGAGCTACAGAAGACCACGCAAAACTACCACCTGATTGCGCTCCGAAGCTTCCTGAAGTTCTGCTCCAAGCGCGATATACCTGCCCTGCCACCGGAGAAGATTGAACTCGCTAAGACGGTACGCAAGCAAGTGACGTTCCTCAATAGCGAAGAGGTAGTCCGTCTACTGCAGGCGCCAGATATAAATACACTAGGCGGGCTTCGCGACCGTGCAATCTTAGAGTTATTGTTTAGCTCTGGGCTTCGTGTATCAGAGCTCGTGGGACTCGATCGGGATCATATAAACTTGAAGCGACGTGAGTTCATGGTTCGCGGTAAGGGGCAAAAGGACCGCCCAATCTTCATCAGCACCATTGCAGCTGAATGGATACAGCACTACCTAGACAAAAGAACGGACACAACTAAGCCCCTATTTATCCGTTATAGCGGCACCAAACAGATAGACCTGACAGGTAACTTCCATCGGCTCACTTCCCGGTCTGTACAACGCCTGGTGGCACGCTATGCCCTACTCGCTGGTATCACCAAACATGTATCACCACACACACTTCGCCATTCCTACGCCACGGATTTACTCATGAACGGTGCTGACCTCCGCGCTGTGCAATCGCTCCTTGGACACAGCAATATCTCAACTACGCAGATATATACCCACGTCACTGATCCCCATCTCAAATCCGTACACGAGAAGTTTCACCGGAAGCCTTAAGTTTAGACCGAGTACTCTACTGCAATGTGCAGTTAGGGTCAGGGTCATCTTGGCCATTTAACACAGTACTGGGCGGTATAATGCCGAACTGTTTGCATATCGACTCCGAGCTTTGGAGCGCAAACCCCGCAGGTTGTTTGCCGCAGGCAATGCCACCAGCGCAGACAGGTACTCGAGCCACTAAACGCTTCAAAACATCGGTTGCTCTGCCGGTAGAGTCAATGATAGCTTGTGCACCGACTAGGTCCAGGGCGGTCCCACCGGTCTGACTGGCCATCACCTGGATGTTTGCGGCCTTGTACAGAGGGCGAATACGTACGTAATAGCTAGCCGTGGGATTAGCCGGTGTCGGACCAATATTTCGTAACTTCGCACTGCAGGCACGTGTTGCTGGAGTCTGGGGTGGGGTCGGACAGTGTGTCACAGTTTGTTCGCCATGCACAAGATCAGCACCGTTCCCGACGGAACCACTTTCCGGAACCAGCAGAGTACTCTTGAGGTTAGCCAGCATC
>CALMSM010000052.1 GCA_937872425.1 uncultured Candidatus Saccharibacteria bacterium | reverse complement strand
CTTGAAGGAAATGGATACGGTCCGTGGCTACGTCAATGAGGCGCTTGCGGTCCGTGCCAAAGAAGGTATCAAAGTGCGTCAGCCGTTGGCCACGCTGTTTGTACCGGAAAAGGGCGAGTTGATTGACTTCGCCGACATTCTGACTGAAGAGCTTAACGTACACGAGGTCAAATTTGGCGAAAAGCCAGCACTCGAGCTAGATTTACGTATCACTGACGAACTTCACCGCGAAGGTCTCATGCGTGAAGTTATCCGTAACGTCCAAACGGCGCGCAAAGCCGCCGGCCTCAACGTCGATGATCGCATAAACCTATCCCTGGTGACTTCTGACGAAGAGTTATTGCTGGCGATTAGTGAGCACAAAGACACAATCATGAATGAGACATTAGCCAAAGAGCTGTCAGATAGTGATGAGTATAGTCATAGCCAGCAGGTGAGTGTAGACAAAAAGGGCCTAACCATCTCTTTACAGAAGTAGTTTCATCTGTTAAACTTGTTTAGATTGTCTTATAAACCTAAAGGAATATGATGAAAAAAGCAGTTATTGTAACAGGCGGCAAGCAGTATTTGGTTGCAGAAGGCGAAACCGTAGAGGTTGAGTTGTTAAAGTCTGACAAAAAGACCGCAACATTTCCAACACTTCTCGTGATTGACGGTGACAAAACCACTGTTGGCACGCCAGAAGTCGCTGGTGTGACGGTTACAGCAGACATCGTAGAGGATGACGTACAGGCTGAAAAGGTCACATCTATCCGCTACAAAGCCAAGAAGCGCGTACACACAGTTCACGGCCATCGTCAGCGACACACGATACTCAAGATTAAAAAGATTGGCTAAATCTTCAAACAACCACTCTGATGCGCATGGAGTGGTTTTTGTTTGGGGAAAGTACTAGTACTATCCGGCTAGTTATTGTCTCTTACCCCTGTGTTGCGATGCTTACGCTAAAGTGGTAGGCTGTAGTTATACGAGGCAAGAGGAAGACAAATACATGACCAAAATTATTTCGGTGTTAAATCAAAAGGGTGGCGTGGGCAAGACAACTACCACGATTAACTTGGCTGCGTATTTGGCAAAGATGGGTAAAACGGTACTGATTGTTGATGCTGATCCACAGGGGAATGCGACGAGTGGCCTGGGGCTTGATAAGAAGGTGGAGCAGGGCACGTATCAGCTCTTGCTTGGGCAGACCACGTTGGCGGATGCGGTTCGCCAGACGAACGTTACTGGAGTCTCTATCGTTTCTGCAAACACTGACCTAGCTGTAGCAGAGACGGAGCTTGCGGCTGTGCAAGGCAGGGAGCGACGGCTTGGGCTTGCTCTTCAACACGCAACACACGACTATGTACTGATTGATTGTCCTCCAGCGTTGGGACTACTGACGATTAATGCGTTAGTTGGCTCGGACTTACTACTAGTACCAGTGCAAGCGGAGTATTATGCGATGGAGGGCTTGGGGCAATTACTCGAGGTATTCCGCAGGGTGAAGCAATCAATCAACCCCAGACTCAGCCTACTGGGGATTGTAGTAACGATGTATGATAGTCGTACGAGCCTGAGCGACCAAGTTGTTCAGCAATTGCGGAAGCACTTTGGAGATTTGGTGTTCGATACGGCGATTCCGCGCAATGTTCGGCTGGCCGAAGCGCCAAGCTACGGCAAGCCAATATCCGAACACGACAAATGGTCCAAGGGCGCTCGAGCCTACAAACAACTAGCCAAGGAGGTAGCAGAACGTGCCTAGCGATACGCATTTAGGGAGGGGCCTCGAGGGGCTATTACCGACTGATTTTGATAATTCTATTTTGCTCGGGAGCGAAGAGCGCATCCAGAACCTGTTTCTCAAGGACGTGCAAGCAAATGCTAATCAGCCACGTAAGCACTTTGATGACCAGGCCATGCAGGAGTTGGCAGAATCTGTACGAGAGCACGGTGTGCTCCAACCAATTATCGTCAGCCCATCAGATAATGGTACCTACGAAATCATCGCCGGGGAACGGCGTTGGCGTGCGGCCGGTATAGCAAAACTCAAGTCGATTCCAGCAATCGTGCGCGAGCGCGCCGCAGTGGAGCGGCTCGAGATTGCCTTGATAGAAAACGTGCAGCGCGTTGATTTGTCTCCGCTTGAGCAGGCGCAGTCCATCGTGCACCTTCATGATCAGTTTAACTTGAGTTACCAGGATATTGCCCAGAAACTGGGCAAAGCTGCGCCGAC
>CALMSM010000051.1 GCA_937872425.1 uncultured Candidatus Saccharibacteria bacterium | reverse complement strand
TATAAGTGGGCAGCGACCGCCACGCCGGCGCCGAACGATTACCGGCAACTCATTTATTTTGCCGACTTCTTCGATGAACTGGACGCTGGCCAGGCGCTTACCAGGTGGTTTGGACGCAATCCCGATAAGGCCGGTGATCTGCAGCTTCTCCCGAACATGGAAGCGGAGTTTTGGATGTGGGTCAGCAGTTGGGCACTGTTTGTCGAGAAGCCGTCCGACTTGGGCGATTACTCCGACGAAGGATTCGACTTGCCGCCGCTAAATATAGTTTGGCACCGGCTGACCTCTGACCACATGAAGGCCTGGGACATCGTTGACAACAACGGGCAGCATTTCCTGTTGAAAGACACAACCGCCGGCGTGACGCAGGCGAGCCGTGAGAAGCGGGATTCGATGGCCATCCGCATTGACGAAACGAAGCGCATCCTCGACGAGAATCCGGGCAAGCACTGGATATTGTGGCATCACTTGGAGGATGAGCGGCGGGAACTGAGCCGGCAGATTGACAACGTGTCGGCGGTGTACGGTTCGCTGGATCTGGAGATTCGCGAACAAATCATTCTCGACTTCTCGCATGGCAAATTGCCCATCCTGGCGACGAAGCCGGAACTGAGCGGCAGCGGTTGCAATTTTCAATACTACTGCGCTGATGCCATCTATGTCGGGCTGAATTTCAAGTTTCGCGACTTTATCCAGTCGGTTCATCGCATTCGTCGCTACGGGCAAAAGAAGCCGGTTACCATTCACATCATTTTCACCGACGCAGAGGATGCGGTACAGGAGTCGCTGCTGCGCAAATGGCGACAGCATGACGAACTGGTAGAGCGGATGCGGGCAATCGTCAAGGAGTTCGGGCTGACTCGTGAAGCGTTGGTGAGCGGTTTGCGCCGGGCCATCGGAGTGAAGCGCACAGAGACGAAGGGCGGCGCATGGCACGTCGTGAACAATGACACCGTGCTAGAGTGCGCCACGCTTGCGGAAAATAGCATCGATGCTATCGTGACCTCTATCCCGTTTGGCAACCACTACGAATACGCTGCCAACCGCAATGACTTCGGCTTCAACTCGACAGATGACCTGTTCTGGCAGCAGATGGATTTTCTCATTCCGTCGCTGTACCGGGCATTGAAGCCGGGCCGGATGGCGTGCATTCATGTCAAGGATCGCCTGCTCTACGGCCATCAGACGCCGCACGGCATGATGGAAGTGGACTATTTCAGCGACGATTGCAACCGGGCATTCCGCAAGCACGGATTCGTGTCCTACGGGCGCATCACGATACCGACCGACGTTGTGCGCGAGAACAATAGCACCTACCGCCTCGGCTGGTCAGAGAACTGCAAGGACAGCACCAAGATGGGCGTCGGAATGCCGGAATACGTGCTACTGTTCCGCAAGCCGCAGACCGACAAGTCTCGCTCCTACGGTGACGAGCCGGTGCGCAAGGACAAGGCAACCTACACGCGCGGACGGTGGCAGACTGACGCTCACCAACTCTGGCGCACGAACGGTCATGCTGTGACCGACAAGCCGCCGCTGTTGACTCAGGATGAGATTGACGGCATGGACGGTTCGCAGCTGTACCGATGGTGGCGGGAACGGATGCGCAGCGGCGTGCAGTATGACCACGAGGAGCACGTCAAATTGTGCGAGATGGTTGGCGACCGCTTGCCGAGCCGATTCATGCTGTTTCCGACGATGGTAGCAGCGGACAATGACGAATACGTCTGGACTGACGTGCTGTTCATGCGCACGCTGAACATGCAGAATGCCCGCCGCCGCCTGGCAAAGCACGTCTGCCCGTTCCCGATGGACATTCCCCGTCGGCTAGTGGTGCGCTATAGCAATCCGGGCGACCTGGTTCTTGACCCGTTCAACGGGCTTGGAACCGTGCCATACGTGGCGCTGGAAGAAGGCCGGCGTGCGGTTGGTTTCGAGTTGAACAGCGATTACTACAAGATCTCCGTGCAATACCTGACTGAACTGGAGATTAGCCTGAGCGCACCGACGCTGTTTGACATGGACGGATTTGGCGAGGATGACAACGAAACGAGCGACGATACTGCCGACTTCGAGTTGGCAGCGTGCGCCGTCGCCGACTGATTCATTTGCCGTCCGTCACGACTCACAGTCACGGCGGGCGGTACTTTTCGCAGGTAGGCAAACCGTGAGCAAGACCGGCGACATGCTACTCCGCATAGCGCAGCAAAATCCCGACGTGACGATTGCTGGCGAAGTGCCCATTAGCGGCGCACCAGGGCGTGCAGATTCAACGCAAGGCAATGAAGTAGTCTCTCAGTCCACAAACGGTACAGAGTCGCCGCTAGAGCGTCAATTTGCCAACCTATGGCAAATGCTAGGCGGGCCGGAACTGGAACGGGAATTCCGCTTCGAGCCGCTGCGCCGATGGCGGGCAGACTTTGCGCATCTTGCAAGCCGCACGCTCATCGAGATTGAGGGCGGGATTTATAGCGGCGGCAGGCATGTTCGGGGAGTAGCGTTTACGAGCGATGCCATCAAGTATAACGCTGCGGAAATGGCCGGGTTTCATGTTATTCGCCTGACATCGGACATGCTGAACGAGCAATACATAGTCAGTCTGATTGACTGGTTGAACACGGACTAAACCTGTGGTATACTTAGAGTTGTTCCGCCAAGAACGATTCAGCGCCAACGGTTTTTTTGTTGGTAATTGCATATCTGTTGACCGGCAAAGCCCGGTATCTGAGCGTCAGCAGTTCAACGACTGTTGGCACGTTCTTGGCGGAACACTCAGATACCGGGCTTTGCCGTTTCAGGAGGTAGCAATGGGACGCCCAAAAGGTAGCAAGAACGGAAAGTACATGCTAGTCAAGAACGTGTGCGTTCAGTGCGGTATTGAATTTGAAACGTACCCATCGCAGTCTAGGCCATTTTGCAGTGACCAGTGTTATCAGGACTCGCGCGAAGGAAAATCCATAGCAACGTGCGCTGGTTGTGGCAATGAGTTTGATTACTACGAATCGGATAGGGCAAGGGTTCCAGGCAGTCGCAAGTATTGCTCTCGCGAGTGTAGATATATTGACTCGATCCACTCTAAAAAATGCCAGAGATGCGGTAAGCACTTTGAAGAATTTGCTTCAAGGGTAGCCGATGGCAAAGGGAAATACTGCTCTCGTGAATGCTCCGATGCCGCTAGACGGGAGATTCACAAATCGAATAGGGTAGTTAAGTCATGCAAGCATTGCGGCAATAAGTTCAGCGTCGATCCCTACTACGCAGACAAGACGCATTTTTGTTGCCGGAAGTGCGCAAAAACAGGCGAGCATAATCCGCAATGGGTTGGTGGACATACCATTGAGTATC
>CALMSM010000050.1 GCA_937872425.1 uncultured Candidatus Saccharibacteria bacterium | reverse complement strand
CGCACTTTCGCGCTCTCCCATCATGAAGATGAAGAAGCACGACTTCAAGGGCGCGGCCTTCAAGCACACCCCAACCGGGAAAATCATCACGACCGGTGAGCGCCATGAACTCGAAGGGCTCGACCACGCAGCATTTGACCGTGGTGAATATCAGGACGGGTTTGTCGATTCTCAGGGCCAGTTCTTCAACCGCGATGAGGCCCTTGCTGCAGTTCGCCGCGAAGGTATGCCTGAGCCCAAAAACGCCGATGGCACCGTAGAGCTTCACTCGACCGACCTGTTCAAGGCTGGTCAGCCCTCGGATATTCTCCAGGTCCTGGCTGATGAGCTTGAGATGCAGGGCTGGAGCCCGAACGAAATTCCCCAGAGCACGGGCCTTACCGCCGCACGCATCCGTGGGCCACAGCATAAGGCCTCGCCGGTCATGTTGACCAACATCCTCGACGCCCGCACCGACCAGCATGGTGCCAACCTCGAAGCAGATGCACAAGAGCGTGGCCATACGTTCGGCGACGGGCTACACAGAGCCGCTGAGCAGCAGGTCCTGCACGACATGGCCCTTGCTCCTACGAGCCGCGATCCAGACGACTCGAATTACCATGGTGGTAACGCGTTCCATCACAACAGTTTGCCCGGCGTCATGGAAGCCGACAAGTTCGGCAAGGATTTGACGCAGTCCACGACCTCACCCGATGAAGCTGCTACGTCTGTCGCTGGCAATATTCCTACCGTTACGGAGTCACGCACGGCTTGGCTGCGTTCGAAGGCCCATCCGCACTCGTACGAATGGCACGACGGCCACTCAGACCACCACCGTACAGCACCCAACCTGGAAGCCATCCAGAAGTCCTTCGGGCTCTACAAGGCGGATCTACCCAAGAACGACCAGGCCGCTGGCGTTGGGGCACCGATGTACGCCAAGTTCGCTGGCCCGTACGGCGAAGTCCGTGGTCGCGCTACGCCCAGCGACCTGACGCACTACAACTACCACGGGAAGCTCCCCGAAATCGAAGCTCTCGTCAAGAAGCACGGCTTCAAGACGTACTTCGCTGGCGGCAAATACGGAAAGCCCGACCTCCAGGCCAAGAACTACAACAACGGCCACTTGATGATTTACGACCCGACTCCCTCGTCGGGCGGCGACTTCAAGGACCACCAGTACACGAACGCATGGCGTCAAATCCACGAGCTTTCGCACGCTCTTGTTTACCCCGAACTGAATTCCATTTACGGCGAAGGTCGTCGGATTGGCAAGCTCGGTACTCACCGTACCCCGAACGAAGCCATGCGTGCTGTGCATTGGGAATGGCTTGCAGCCCACAAGCAGCGCGACTTGAGCGCCAAGCTCGGCATCCACGTGCCCGACGAGACTTTCCACAAGGAACTCAACACGGTCATGCACGACGCCGTCCACCGTGCTGTGACTGGCCAGTTCACTGAGCCTGCAGGCGAGGGTTTCGTACCCCACAGCCACAAGGTCCCTCTCCACATCGCGCTCGACACCGTTCGCAACGAAGCGCAGGCCATGGGCATTCAGCACCCCCACGGGCTCGCGAAGCGTCCGATGATGAAGGCCTGGCCGAAGGACGATGCCGAGAACGCAGCCAACGCAGCAGCACACAAGGCCATTATTGAACGCGCCGAGGTATTTGGCGACAAGCAGGAAGAACAGGGCTTGCCTCGTACGGGAGTTCACCCGAACTCGCTGAAGAGCCTTCGCAGCAGGGCCCAAAAGGGCGGCTCGCATTGGGCCACCGCTGAGGCTCGCCACACGAACGACATCGCAAGGTTTAATGCTGGCTGGCCTGGGTCTGACCCAGTAATGCCAGCCAAGGCCTACATCGACGGTGGCGGCTATGATGAAGCGCCGTACGACAGCAAGGGCGACTTGAACGACCGCAACTACTGGGCCGGAATCGGTCGCGCTGCTGGCATTCAAAAGTCTGACCCTGGCACTCCGCTTCACGCCGATGCCAATACATTCATGGCCGCTTTGAAGGGTCTGCCCAAGGGCTCGCCTGAACGCGGCAAATTCGTCACGCAGCACATGAACCACGGTCCGTTCTTGGCCGCTCTTCAGGCTCATCCTCAAGGCGTCCAAATCCACAAAATGCTCACCGGGTTCTTGAACTCGAAGGCGAACGCCGGTCCTGGTCTGCCAATGAAGACCGTCGCAAAATCAGAGCCTCACGTAATCTTGTCGAAGCAAGGGAACACCATGTCCGAAAAGACCTACACACCACAAGAAGCCGTCGAAGTACTCAAGAAGGCGGCCTCTGACAAAATCAAGGCCATGGAGTATCGGCTTCAGGACCTCCGCAAGCGCGAGCTTTCGAAGGGTTTGATTCCGACTCACAAGCACAACGCCGGCTCGTCTGCCAGCGCTGCCGTCGAAGATGTCCCGCCCTCGAAGCTAAATGCTCCCGGCAAGGACGACAAGCTCGTCGGTGGCACTGCTACCCAAAAGGTCGAAGAATCCTCGACTGAAGACTCGCCGCACGGTGCCGAAGAGACCTCGGGCGAAATCAGCGCTGCTGACATGACCAAGGCCCTGCTCTGCAAGAAGTGCGGCAAGACCCACGACCTCGAAAAGGCGTGCGATGGCATGGACAAGGCCGAACTGGTCGACGCCAAGGGCAACACCGAGTCGAACTCGGAAGAGTCCGCAGCCACGATGCCCGACGACGAATCCAAGCACGTCAACAAGCCCACCAAGTCGAAGCCTGGCTCGGGTGGTGTAATCACCAAGGGCAAGAAGCTCGGCAAGTCGCTCGGTGAAATTCGCTCGCTTGCTAAAGCAATGGCGCCTCCGACCGCCAAGCCGCCTTCTGGCACCAACATGGCGACCAAGGTCCCCACGAGCGCGCCTAAGGCTCCTCCGATGGGCAAGAAGGCCCAGGAAATGGACAAAGCCGTCGACAAAATCGTCGTCCCCAAGTCCCAGAAGCCCAAGGTCCCCAGCAACGAGCGCGACCACACGGTCCAGGTCAGCAAGGACAAGACTGTGTATGAGGCCAAGAAGCCTGAGCTTGAAAAGGGCGTGATGTCTGACATCGCGGCCAAGAACAACGCTGGCGCTCCTGCTCCTAAGGACCCAGGTGCGAACGTCAAGCTCCCAACCCCTGGCCAGCAAGAAGGTCGAGCGAATATGTTCGGTGCTGCGATGGCTGGTGAATATCAGCCGCCAGGAACCAAGCCCACCGCCAAGCTCGCGGCCCCCGCCAAGCCCGCAACTGCGCTCGCTTCGCCCAAGGCTGCGGGTATTGCCGCAAAGCCAGCCGTTTCTGCAGGTCCAGTCATGAATGCTGCACGTCCTTCCAAGCCCGGGATTTTCGGTCGCTTGCTCGGTAAGAAGTAATCTCGATTCCCGTAGGAGTATCAAATGGCAAAGAGTCTCGTAACTGACGCCGGAACACTGTACCGCCCTGGCGCATACAGTCAATATAAGGTCGCTTCGAGCCCTTCTGGCCTCGCTACGACTGGCGTTCTGATGCTCGTCGGTGAAGCCGACGCAGGACCCGTGTATTCGTTGGAGTCCGACCTGGAAGCCAACGCGTTTGGTCCCGACCAACTGGCCGATGTCGAAGCCAAGTACGGCGCGGGCCCCCTCGTTGACGCTTTCCGCGCTGCGACTTCGCCTGCTGACGACCCTGACATCACCGGCTCGTTCAGTTCGGCCATCCTCGTCAAGACCAACACCTCGGCCAAGGCCAGTGGCGTTCTCCCCGCCATCGGTGGTGGTACTTACGCGACCCTCCTTGACAAGTCGTACGGCAAGGGCGGCAACGGCATCGCTTTCCGCTCGTTGAGCGCAACTGCTGAAGCCGTTCCTACGACCGGCGCTTTCACGTACATCCCCGCTGTCGACATCGTCACCTACCGCATCCGTTCGAACGGTACGGCAGAGGTCGGCACCACCATCCCCGCGAACACGACCGGCCAAGACGGTGGCTAAGCCGAAGGGGCGCACCTCACCTGAGCCGACTAGCCACGCGACATTCGCAGCCCGTGCCATCGCTGCTGGGGTGGGACCCGATGGGATCGTCGAGGAGACGCTATGAACGGCATGGACGAGTTTCTGGCCAGGATGCGCGTGGAGAGCGATGCTAAGGCCGCCGCACTCGGGCTCACTCCGGAGGAGTACAGCGCCAAGCTCGAAGCCGATGCGCACGAGGAGAATCGTCAGCGAGAGGCGCGCGATCGTTACGATCGACGGCTTAGCGGTGCCGCTCACTTCCGAGGCAGGATGCCCGATGACTTGCTCGAATCGATCGTTCGAGACTCATCTTGGGTGCTTGATACGAAGGCATGGGAAGCCGTGTGCAAGTGGAAGGCGTCGGATAAGCCGATGCTCGTCCTTTGCGGCGGCACGGGTTCAGGCAAGACGGTCGCGGTCGCAAGGCACGCGATCGACGAAGGCGCATTCCAGTCGCTCCGAGCTATCCGCGTCGGCGCTCACTACGAGCAATGGACTTCGGACCGCGACTCAAAAGTCGAACCTCTCAACTTGCGTACACGACTTCTCATCATTGACGACCTCGGGCAAGAGGCACAGGAAGACCGACGCTCATTCGCGGCCCTAGAGGAAATCGTTGATTCGCGTCAGTCGATGAAGACGCGGACGATCTTCACTACGAATCTCACTCCGGAGCAGATCAAGGCTCGCTATCCTGAGCGGATGCTTTCTCGCCTGGCTCAATGCGCCATGGTCGTGAGCATTCCAGCGAACGATATGCGGAGGTCCAAGTGAAGTGCTTGGAGCAAGGTTGCGAGCATGACGCGAAGTATCCTGGGGCTTCTGTACCGCTTTGCGGGATGCACCGGCTTAGAAGGTGGAAGGCTTCTCAGACGGAAGAGCAACGCCAGGCGCGACTAGCAGCGAACAAGCTACACGCTTTCCAGCAATGGGAGCAACACGAGGAGAGGAAGACATGGAGCGAA
>CALMSM010000049.1 GCA_937872425.1 uncultured Candidatus Saccharibacteria bacterium | reverse complement strand
TCCATTGCGAGCACACTTATCACTGTTGGTGCATTTTTTGGCACTCAGATTGCGGGAGCTGCGGCATTTGGCATAATTCTTTTGGCGCTCCCCGGCTACCGAGGCCTCAATGGCGAGCAGATTAATCAAAAATTTACCGATAATCACTGGCTATACCTCCTGCTCATAGCAATAATTGAAGCGCTGACAGTCTGGGTTATTTATGCTTTCATGAAGCGTCGAAGTATATCGCGCTCTGACATTGGTATCGGCAGGTTCAAGGTGGAACATGTTGGCTACGCATTCTTGGGGTATGGTGCTGTATTGGTGTTGGTCACCGCTACACTTGCTATAGCACGGAATATCCTGCCGGCACTTGACCTTGACCAGAAGCAAGATCTTGGCATTACCGGTACGACTACGGGCTCTGCTTTGATTCCTTTGTTCTTTGCGCTTGTTATCTTGCCACCACTTGTTGAAGAATTCGTGATGCGTGGATTTCTATTCACTAATCTTCGTGCTCGTCTTTCGTTCATCTGGTCTGCGATTGTAGTGAGTGCTTTGTTTGGCCTTGCGCATATTAACCAGTCAGAGCATGGGCTCTTCTGGAGTGGTGCCATCAGCTTTTTCGTATTGTCTATGGTACTTTGCTATTTGCGCGAAAGAACAAAGAGTCTGTGGCCGAGTATTGGGGTTCACATGCTCCAGAACGGCGTAGCATTCATAGCGCTGTACATATGGAAGATTGCTTAGTTTGCAGATTAGTGCTATAATAGATACTAGTATGATATATGACAAAGTACTTGTTATAACCCCACCAGCCCCGGTCTGACACCGGAGGCTTTGTTCGATATATCATCAAACGCAAGCGGTCTCCGGACCGTTTTTTATCTTGCGTTTGGTTGAAGGAAAGAGTTTGAAATGACTAGTCAATTACATGTAGAGAAGTTCGGCACAAACCTAGTCGCTGGTCCAACTGGCGTTAACCAGGCAAATGTTTCAATGTATGTCGAAGGGTTTATTGATAGGTTTCTAGAAAGAGGAGATGGTCTAGTTGTCGTTACATCTGGAGCACTTGCTTTGGGCCAATGCATTGCAGCTGAGCTGGGCTACGAAGAAGGAAAGTTAACTAACGAACAGAAATCTGGCATGGGTTTTGCGCCTATGTTTATGGCGTGGCAGGAAGAGTTTGCGCGACATAACATCGCCGTTGCAACAACGGGCATAACTCCTCACCAGCTCGGGATTGGCCGCTGGTATCACCGCATTGCGAACAGGCAAGAGCGTCGGTTGTTCGCATCAACCATAAGGCAGAACTCGGAGAGTAAGGTTGTGACAATACTAAACGAGCCCGACATGGTAAGTAATAAAGAGCTCATGGCTCTTGGCCGAGCTGCTGACAACGACGGAAGTGCAGCACAGGTCTCTATAGTCGTAGGAGCTGACACCTTCACTATTTGGACAAAAAACGGTGGTGTCTATGATGACGATAAAGAGCTGGTGGACACGGTGGATGGCATTAATTTCCATCCAACCTTACGAATGCTCCAGAGCAGAGGTAAAAGTGAGGCAGGCAGAGGCGGTATGGATAGTAAGGTTCGCGCTGCGCGGCGTCCAGCGCTGCATGGAATCAGCTCAAGAATCTGCGCTCCAAACATCGGCATGGAGGGTGTAAAAGTAACACGCGTGGTAAGATAGGGCTATGAAAGTATCCCAATTATTCACCAAAACACAAAAAAACGCTCCTGCAGATGAAGTCGCCCGCAATGCACAACTTCTGATTCGTGCTGGGTTTATTCACAAAGAAATGGCTGGCGTGTACGCATATCTACCGCTTGGCTTGCGTGTGCTCGAAAACATCAAGAATATCGTACGAGAAGAAATGAATGCCATAGGCGGCCAAGAAGTCATGATGACGACCTTGCAGCCAAAAGACATTTGGGAAAAGACCGACCGCTGGGACGACAAAAAAGTGGACAATTGGTTCAAGACAAAGCTCGCAAATGGTACCGAATTGGGCGTGGGGCTAACACATGAAGAACCAATTGTGGACGCTCTGAGCACGTACGTTACCTCATACAAGGACATGCCACTTAGTGTGTACCAAATACAGAATAAGTTCAGAAATGAGCTGCGAGCCAAGAGCGGGTTGCTGCGCGGCCGCGAATTTGTCATGAAAGACATGTATAGTTTGGCGCGGACTCAAGAAGAGCACGAAGAAATGTATGAGCTGGCCGCCGCTGCGTACCATAAGGTTTATGATCGGCTTGGTATCGGTGCAATCACATACCGAACATATGCGGATGGTGGTATTTTCACTGAACGATTCAGTGATGAGTTCCAGACGCTTAGTGAGATTGGCGAGGACACTATCTATGTGAACGAAGCCAAAAAAATTGCTATCAATGAGGAAGTGTACACCGATGAAAACCTCGCAAAGCTAGGGCTTAACAAAGCGGATTTTGTAGAGAAGCGTGGCGTAGAAGTGGGCAATATATTCCCGCTCGAATCAAAGTATACTGACGCACTCGGAGTGTATTATGCAGACGAAAAGGGTCAGAAACAGTCAATTATTATGGGTTGTTATGGTATTGGCGTGAGCCGACTTGTCGGCATGATTGCTGAGCACTTTTCGGATGATAATGGCCTGATTTGGCCCGACAATATTGCACCATTCCGGGTGTATTTGGTACAAATTGGTGATGTCACTGCCGAGGCACAAGAACTGCACGATGAGCTTATGAGTCAGGGCATAGAAGTCCTTTGGGATGACCGTGATGTGCGCCCTGGTGAGAAGTTTGCTGATGCCGAATTGATGGGTATACCACATCGTGTCGTAGTGAGCGAAAAAACAATTGCCAGTGGTCAGTATGAGTATAAACAGCGCACTGGTTCGGATGTGGAAATGCTTACCAAAGATGAACTCATAAAAAGGTTGTCATAGGGTTCGCAAAGGTCTATACTCTGCCGTAACTGAATGACAGTAAAAGTGGGTTATTTGATTTGGTATTTGATTAGTAGGCTTGGAGGCTTAAGACTATGAATAAGGCATTTTTGTTAACAAAGGATGGTATTGCTGAGCTGGAAGCTGAGCTCGCTGCTCTTATTGCTGAGCGTGCACCGGTTGCTGATCGTATCAAAACGGCACGTGATTTGGGCGACTTGAGCGAGAATGCGGAGTATCAGACTGCTCGTGAGGAGCATGATAAAATCGAAGCCCGAATCAGCGAAGTCGAACATATCTTGCGCAACGTCGAGGTGATTAAAAAGCCAAAAGACGGAAGCAAGGTCCAGATAGGCAGTACCGTAAAACTTAAGGGTGACGGCAAGACGAAGCAGTTCCAGGTGGTTGGCACGGTAGAAGCGGACCCACTGAGCGGCAAAATCAGCGACGAATCACCAATCGGTAAAGCACTTCTTGGCAAGAAGCTTGGCGAATCAGTAGAGATTATTACTCCAGCAGAGACGGCAACCTACAAAATTACCGAAATCAACTAGTAAAAGATACATTATGCCGCGAGGGCCTGCAGGCGTTTGTTACCAAGACGTAGATGATTTTCTATTTGGATTAAGCCTTTTTTGCTGACGTTTAGGTTGTCGCGGTGTTGTGCGTAGGCTGAGGTAAATACTGGCACAAGCGGAAGATACTTGCTGGCTAGTCTTGTAACCATTTCAGCACCTTCGGTGTGGTATAAACCTACGGCATTGTCTACCCAGTCACTGAACTTAACAAGGAATACTTTGGGGTCCTGAATCACATCAGTAACGTGGAGCAAGTACGCGTGGTTACGCTCTTGCTTGGTCAAATCAGTTGGTAGCGTAGGATTTGTTACGGAATCGACGATACGAGTTGTTTCGCTACCAAATAAGTCAGTAATGAGGGCCAATGCCCCTACTTTTGCGCTCTTTTCGTCAGCAGGTTGTTCTCCGTATAGGATTTCGTACATAATGGCAGCCTGGTCTTCGACCGTATCGTGCAGGATAGCGGCGATAATAACGTCAGGATCATCACAGCCATACCGTGTGATACGTAGCGCGTTACGAAGGGGGTGACTGATATATGGCTTGTTCGGGAACGTTCCGCCTCTTCTCTGTTCTTCGTGTAGGTATGCCGCGAGCTCGATGGCTGTAGCTACTTTTTGTCTTGTTTCATAAGTCTGGTTGCCCAGCTCATCCATTAGCGCATAACTGAGGTTTACGCTATCCAAGACCTTCAGGGGCATATTAAAAAACCGCCGGGCATCTTCGCTTGGCGGTCTAAGGTCGGTTGGGACAAAGTGTAGGACGTTGTCTGTTTCCATATCTTACTATAGCATGTAAATAATTGGATTTGCACCAAAGGTACGGTTTCACACTAGATACGGTATAATTTAGGGCAATGGCAAATCTCAAAGAACTGCGCGACGAGCGCTTACGTAAACTTGAAGAGCTCAAAAAGCTTGGTGTAAACCCATACCCTGCCAAAGCGCATCGTACGCATATGGCTGGAGTTGTTGTGCAGGATTTTTCTGCGCTTGAGGGCCAAGCGGTGACGGTAGCAGGTAGGATAGTTGGAATCCGCAAATTTGGCGTGCTTGCCTTTGTTGTGCTCAAGGATGCATCAGGGCAGGTACAACTCTTTCTCAAAGAAGGTGACGTTGCCAAGACAGTTGCTGTCGATAGTCAGATTGGACTAGAGCATCTCAGCCTTCTTGATAGTGGTGACTTTGTGGAAGCGACAGGTGATGTGGTCAAGACTAAAACTGGTGAGATTTCTGTGGCAGTGAAGACACTTCGGTTATTGACCAAATCACTTCGCTCGATGCCAACAGCCCAAGAGGGATTTACCAACAAAGAAGAACGACTTCGTCGTAGATATATCGACACTAACGTGAATCATGACGTATACGAGCGGTTTTTGCGTCGTAGTAAGTTCTGGCAGGCAACTCGTGATTTCTTGAACGAAGAAGGCTTCAACGAAATAAACATTCCTGTGTTAGAGCAGACAACTGGCGGTGCAGACGCAAACCCGTTTGTGACCCATATGGATGCGCTTGACCAAGACTTCTATCTCCGTATTTCACACGAATTGCCATTGAAGCGATTACTTGGTGGTGGGTACGAAAAGGTATTTGATATTGGGCCACGATTCCGTAACGAAAATTATAGTGACGAGCACCTACCTGAACACATGGCTATGGAGTGGTATTGGGCCTACGCCGATTGGCAGGATGGCATGACGCTAACGCAACGCATGATTCGACGGGTTGCTGATGAAACGTGGGGCATGCGTACGTTTACTCTTGCTAATGGACTTACGGTGGACCTTGGCCCAGACGACGAAGACTGGCCACGGATTAGTTTTGTGAAGCTTTTGCAAGACAGATATGGGTTGGATGTGCACACATGTACGCTCGAGCAAGCAGTTACAGAGCTCAAGAAAATTGGCGGAGAAGTCGAGAAAATCGATAATCGTTCTCGAGTAATCGATAAACTATGGAAGAAGATTCGCGTCGAAATAGCCGGACCAGCATTCTTAATTGATATACCAGATTTCTTGCAGCCACTGGCCAAGCTTCAGTCAGATGACTCGCGGCTGACTGAGCAGTTTAACTTGATGCTGGGCGGTACCGAAGCCTGCAAGGCATATAGTGAGCTTAACGACCCGATTGATCAACTGGATAGATTTATGGAGCAGCAGAAGATGCGGGACGAAGGTGATGATGAGGCCATGATGCTGGACATCGATTTTGTGGAAATGCTTGAGTACGCAATGCCACCAGCGTGTGGGTATGGGCATAGCGAGCGAATCTTTTGGATGCTCGAGGGCGTGACAGCGCGCGAGGGAGTAATCTTCCCGCAGTTACGTCGTGATACGGATGAGTCTATCAAAAAGATTTACCCAGAAGTCTGGGCACTCGAACTGAAGAACTTACAAAACAAAGAGTAAGTCGCCCATTCTACTCTAGAACCGAAAACACGTTAATGCTACAATTGATGCAATGATTGAAGTTGAGGGGCTAGGTAAGGTTTATGGCAAGAAACAAAATGCTTTTATTGCTCTAGATGACGTATCTCTAAATATCCCAAACGGTTCCACGGTGGCTATTGTTGGAAAATCAGGCTCTGGCAAGTCAACACTGATGCATATAATGAGTGGGCTTGATCACCCTTCATCAGGTAGGGTGGTGATAGACGGTGATGATATCCATAAGTTCAAAACCAAGGCCTTGGATAACTTCCGCGCCACACAGATGAGTTTTATATTCCAAGCATTTTTTGTTGAGGCTAATCAAACATGCTACCAAAATGTTGCGTTACCATTGGAAATCGCTGGCGTATCTGCTGGTCGTCGCAAGAAGTTGGTTACAGCTGCGCTTGAGCGAGTTGATATGAGCGAGAAAATAAACGCCAAAGCGGGTAACTTGTCTGGTGGGCAAAAGCAGCGTTTGGCTATCGCCAGGGCGATTGTGAATAAACCAAAACTTATCTTTGCAGATGAGCCGACAGGAAATCTTGACAGCACAACAGGTGAAAAGATTATACGAATGCTGTTTGATCTCAACAAAACGCTTGGAGCGACACTTGTTATTGTGACGCATGACCACGACTTGGCGTCGCGTTGCGAGGTGCAAGTAAGCCTCAAGGATGGTAAGCTCATCCAAGTAATAACCGCAAAACAGGAAAAAAATCCTGCATCCAAGAGAAAGGTAATCTAATGCGAGTAAGCGATGTATTGCGACGAAGTGGACGGAGCCTGCGGTCGGCCAAGGCCAGGACGATTCTCACTGCACTGGCTATTGCGGTTGGTTCATTTGCCCTAACTATGACTTTGGCTGCTAGCAATGGAGCTCAATCGTTCGTTGACCAGGTTATTAGTGACAACTTTGATCCGGCGGAATTGATTGTTGTGAAGGATGAGGCATCTCTCGGGCGTGGTGATGCTAACAAGCCTATCGAGTACGATGACAACCTGGGGCAAGATAGCGTCAACGGTGCAGCCCGACAGGTCAAGCAGTTGAATGCAGCCGATATTGGGACACTTCGCGCTACTGAAGGTGTCGAAGAGGTGCGCGAGGGCATCTTGCTAAATCTACAGTACGTGACACGTACTGATCAAAAGAAATTTGCTGGTTCGATAACTGCATTTAGCCCTGCACAGAACCCAGATTTGGCAGCCGGGTCTATCCCGCGGCCCTTGGAGAACCGGCAACTACTCCTGCCTGAGGCGTATATTTCTGTGCTTGGCTTTAGTTCGGCATCTGATGCTATCGGCCAAAAACTTACCTTAGCAATACGCAAGCCAATTGACCAGCAGGCTCTACAAGCCCAACTTCAGAATGGCTCTGTAGACCCAGCAACACTTGAGAAGCTCGCAGGTGATACCTTGTCCGAGCAAGAATTCACCATTGCTGCAGTTATGAAAAAACCAGTTACTTCGCAGCCCGGCACAGAGCTATATATGTATGTAGGTACAGCAGACGCAAATTACCTAAACGACCTTGCTAATAGAGGGACCGACAAGTATCAGAAGTATCAGTATGCTTATGCTCGCGTAAAAGACGGCAATAACCCAGACATACTCAAGACGGTTCAGGATCGTATCAATTCGCAAGGCTTTGTGACGCAAAGCGTTAAAGAAACCCAAGCATTCCTAAATCAAATTATTGCCGTTTTAAGGGGTATTGTCGTTGCATTTGGGTTGATAGCTATTGTTGCGTCAGTGTTTGGCGTTGTCAACACTATGTATATTAGTGTCTTGCAACGGACAAGAGAAATTGGTCTTATGAAAGCACTTGGTATGCGCCGTCGCGATGTTGGTAGGCTGTTCCGATTCGAAGCAGCATGGATTGGCTTTATTGGTGGTGCGCTTGGTGCCGGTATTGCATTTGCTCTAGGGACTGCCCTCAACCCATGGATAACCAAAAAGGTTCAGTTTGAGCCCGGTCAAGACCTGCTTATATTCAAACTACCGCAGATTATCGGTTTGATAGTAATACTCATGGCTGTAGCCGTCTTGGCAGGCTTTTTCCCGTCACGTAAAGCAGCCAAGCTTGATCCTATCGAGGCGCTTCGTACGGAGTAGTTTTAGCTTGCTAGTGCATGTCCAAGAAAGATACGAACGCACCCAGCCCCAAGCCGCATATTTTGTAGTCCACCACCTTGGTCTGGATAGCCTCCTTCTAGGACAGGAGCCACGAAATCGAGCATTGAGGCTAGCTGAAGGTCAACAGCTGTCGCAGCATCAAATATTTCTGGTTTGGGTTGAGTCCTCAGGTAGTCCATAGATACGTGGAGGCTTTGTTCATCGACATTTGCGTAATACCCCGTGAAATTATAGGATAGTGCTGCCAAACCTGCCCCTGCTGTAAAAGCGCCATGTACGGTTGGGTCGCCGGTTAGTCTGCCGATAAGGAGACCGAGGTGTTCGACGTATCCTGCAAGCAGTTCTTGATCAGTTCTGAGCCTGTCGATTGCTCGTGCGACCACAACCTCAGTGCCTTTATCCATGCATGCTTCAATCACAAAATCTAAGGTTTCGTCAGAACTGATAGGAGTTCCATGTTCTGGTGTCCAAATCATGTCAGGAATTGTAGACCAGAACTGGTATAATAAAAAGTATGAAAGCAGTATGGAACAATCAGGTTATCGCGGAGGCAGATAGGCAAGACTTGATATATATTGAAGGCAATTGGTATTTCCCGCCGGCTAGCGTTAAACAAGAGTTTTTGCGCAAAAGCGATACGCCTTATACATGCCCATGGAAGGGCGTTTGCCAATACTTTAACGTTGGCGAAGGCGAGGGTGCAGGCAAGGACGACGCGTGGAGCTATCCTGCGCCACTACCGAGCGCAATTGACACGGTCAAGAAAGATTTCAGCAACTACATTGCATTCTGGCGCAGCGTACAGGTTACCGACTAGGCTATAAGCCGACTGGCGAATTTTTGGCGGAGTTTTTGGATTTTGGGGTCGATGATTGCCATGCAATATCCGGCATTTGGATTTTTGTTGTAGAAATCTTGCGCGTCCTCTCCGGCAGGCCAGAACTTTGTAAACGGCACTAGCTGAGTAACGATCGGGTCTTTATATAGTTTTGCGGCGAAATCGGTGATCATCGCCTCTGCTATTTTTTGTTGTCTTTCGTCGTGATACAGAACGATGGAGCGGTACCATTCACCAACATCATAATTCTGACGGTTCAGCGTAGTTGGGTCGTGCATGACAAAAAATACCTCCAAGATATCGTGATAGCTCATGATGTTTGGGTCATAGGTAAGCTGAACGACTTCGGCATGCCCAGTTGTGCCGGAGTAGACTTCTGTAATCGTTGGGTTTTGAGTGTGGCCACCAGCGTAGCCTGATTCTACCTTTTGTATGCCTTTGAGGCGTCGATAGAATGCATCAAGACACCAGTAGCAGCCGCCGCCGAGTGTTGCAATTTCGCTCATGCTCTCAGTGTAGCACTACTCGTGGTATAGTATCTGCATGGCAACAACCAAGAAATCACCCAAGGCAAAAACTAATACTGCAAAATCAAAGGCAGCTGCTAAAAAAGCGCCAGCCAAAAAGGCCATAAGCGCCAAAAAAGTAACGACTAAATCGGTATCAACTAAAGCAAAAAAACCAGCAGCAAAAGTAAGCAAGACAAAGGTAGTGAACAAGCCTTCAGCGTTTAGACGTGCAGTAAAATCACCAAAACTACCACAGCGACTAACACAAGCACATGTGTTTGTGTCTGTGGCAGGCGCAATAGCGGCTGTGGTGCTCATGGCAACAGCAAGTGTGCAAATATTCACTGGGCTCGTAGTGCCTGATGAACTGGCAAGCAAGTCTGGAACGGTATTTGTACCGGCGATTCACCATCTGTATGACCTTGAAGTACGGTGGGTTTTGGTTGTGATTCTTCTAGTCTCAGCAATTGTACCAGTCGTTAACCTCTACAAAGTAAAGCGCTATAAACAAGCCCTCAAGACGCGCTCTAACCCGCTTCGTTGGGCCAGTACGGGTATCGTCAGTGGCGCAATGCTTGGTGTCGTGGCTGGGCTCAGCGGTGTGCAAGATTTTATGACATTGAAGCTCGTCGGTGGCCTCATCGTGGTTACCGCGGCGTTGGGTTGGTTGTCTGAGCGTCAAAACGCCGACCCCAAAGCCAAACCAGACTATTCTGCCTATGGCATCAGCTTATTTACTGGTGCGTTGCCATGGCTTATCATCCTTGCCTTTGCTTTCGGCACTCCGCTATGGGGTATGATTCGCTACCCATGGTACGTCTATGCACTATACGCATCAGTATTCATTACGAGTGCACTATATGCATTCAATGGTTACAATTACGTTCGCCGTTTCCGTAATTGGACAAACTATGAAGTTCTAGAACGCAACTACCTCATCATTGATATCGTGGGACGACTCAGTTTCGCTATCATCTTGATTGTCGGCCTCAGCAAATAAAATGCAAGAAGTCGTAGAAATCCAAAAGCTCGTTCATGGTGGGCAAGGGCTGGGTACGTTGGCTGATGGTCGCAAGGTGTTTGTGTGGAACGCACTTCCCGGTGAACATGTCCGTATCGAAATCAGCAAGAAGCGTCGTGATTACGCCGAAGCAATTGCCATAGAAGTTATCGAAGTCTCACCCGAACGCCAGGAGCCCAAGGACGAGGCATACCTTAGTACCAGTCCATGGCAAATTATGAACTTTGACGCAGAGAACACCGCCAAGCAACAGATACTTGCCGAGGCTATGAGCCGAGAAGGCATCACACGGGATGATATCCCATTTTACGCAGGAGAGCAGCAATGGCATTATCGCAACAAGATGGAATATAGCTTTTGGGCGGACGACGACGGTCTGCACACCGCGTTATTCAATCGCGGTACGCATGGCAAGCGCATTGTAAACGGCAGTAGTATTGCTCGGCCAGAAATTGATGAAGTTGCACAAAAAATGTGCACGATATTAAACTCAGCGAATATCCGCGGGAGCCAGCTTAAAACAGTGGTCATCCGGTGTGATCAGGCGGGAAATACTGTCGTTGCGCTGTTCGTAAAAGACGAAAACTTCCCAAAGTTGGCAGAGCTGGAAAACCTCTGTCAGGGTACTGCCGTGTGCTTTTCTAACCCCAAAAGCCCTGCCAGTGTTCTGACAAAAGAACTGTATGCATACGGTGACGTCATGCTCGCCGACAAAGTGCTGGGCAAAGAAATAAGCTATGATGTGCACTCGTTCTTCCAGGTCAATCTGCCGATATTTGAACAAGCTGCAGAGAAAATACAAGAGCAAACCAAAGGCAAGAATAATATTGTAGATATGTATGCTGGCGTGGGCACAATAGGCATAGCCTGTGGTGCAGATATCTTGGTTGATATTGACCAAAATAACACCGCTATGGCTGAGCAAAATGCAAAGCAAGCCAAACGAGCCATTGAGGTCATTCAAGCCCCAAGCGAACGAGCAATGGAGCACATAACAGCGGATTCGATTGTTATTGTTGACCCGCCGCGCGCAGGCTTGCATAAAGATGTCACTGCACACATCAACGAAGTGAAGCCATCGTCTATCATTTATCTTAGCTGCAACCCAAGCACCCAGGCACGAGACATTGCGCTCCTGCAAGAAAACTACGAGATAGCATCACTAGAAGGCTATAACTTCTTCCCCCGAACCCCCCATATAGAATCTCTTGCCATCCTTACCCTAAAACCCTAGTGCTTGCAGACTTGTCTTTGTGGCGTATAGTTTCACGCATGAGTGAATATATGAGTACAAGGGGCGGGGCGGAAAATGCAACATTCGAAGCGGCAATTATTGGTGGTTTGGCCCCAGATGGTGGTCTTTACGTCCCGCGTGGCATAGATGAAGTCAAGACTGGTGGTATAAAGTTTCTCGCAGGATTAAGCTATCCAGAGCAGTTTGCGTATATTACAAGACAATTTGTTGGCGATGATGTAGA
>CALMSM010000048.1 GCA_937872425.1 uncultured Candidatus Saccharibacteria bacterium | reverse complement strand
GAATCGTTGTTCTCCTGTATGTATTGCTTAACGATGGTCCTGCTTCGCCCTATGTTGGCTAGCCGAGCTAAATGACCGTTTGTGCCAAATGAGGGAGTTTCTCCGGTCCGGAGTACGCTAATAAACGCAGGTTGGCTTAGTGCAAACTCATTCCATGCACCGCCAAGACGCTGATGCAGTCTCACGAGGCCCGAAGAATCACGTACGGGGCTCTGCCCAGAAGGGTCACGTGGATCAAGAATAACCCAGTCACCAATTGTTCCTCCTGCGCTTGGCCCAAAACCATCTTTGTAGGGTGCAACTTCTCCAAGTAGTGCGAGTAAGGTCTTATCGTTTAATGGGGGGTGATCGATTGTCACGTCAAAACGTTCATGACCAGGGCTAACCTCGGTGCGGTACACATCTAGCCTTGCATCGAGTAGGGCTAACCCCCCAGGCTCTTTGAAGTCTACGCCCAGCCTTTCTCTCGAATCGAACTGAGCAACTAGCTGTGCTTCTTGTGGTATAGCCTCTTGTCTGATTGGTGTTTCTATCCCAGGCATTTGTGTAATAGTAGAATAAAAGCAGTAATAATTCAAATCAAAGCCATTGATAGGTTAGGCTAGGTCTGGAGCCAGCTCGCTTTATGCAGTATTTGCGAAGTCAAACCTACCGAAAGCGTATAAAAAAACGAGCCCAAACGGACTCGTCTTTTCATGGCTGGGGAGGAGGGACTCGAACCCCCGAATGCCAGTACCAAAAACTGGTGCCTTACCACTTGGCCACTCCCCAATAACTGGTACGATTTTAGCGTAAAAGCGTTCAATTGGCAATTCCCTGTTCAGCTCCAGTAATACTGGGGTATACTTGTATGCAACATGCATGTGCTTTACCCTAACGACCTACGCAAGCGCCAACAGCAACGTCAGTATGCGGTCCGCAAGAGGCGGCTACGTAAGATGGGGGTACGGTTCTCTACTGTATTTGTGTCTGCAGTAGTCCTGGTGGCGAGCCTAGGTGTGTTTTCTCTCGGCCAGTCTGTTTCTGATGTGCAGCCGTCGTTTTATCCCGTCACTCAACAAGCAATCGCACCGTTGAGCTTGCCATGGCCTGCCTATGGCCAATCTGCGATTGGCGCTATTGGCTATGGCGTTTTGGATGAGCATAACACGGATAAGCCTGCGCCTACTGCAAGTACTGCCAAGATATTTACAGCGCTTATGGTACTTAAGGCAAAACCACTGCAAATTGGGCAGCAAGGACCGCTGATTACGTTCACTGCACATGACGAGCAGATATATAGGGAGTATGCGGCCAAAGGTGGATCGGTATACCCGGTCACGGCCGGTGAGCAGATTAGCCAACGGCAGGCTTTGGATGGGCTGTTGGTGCTCTCTGCTAACAACCTGGCAGATATGCTTGCTACCTGGGCATACGGGTCTGTCGATGCTTATGCTGCGGCTGCAAATGAGTACTTTGCCACCCAGCAGCTTGCACACACTACGATCGCTGATGCGAGCTGGTTTTCGCCAAAAACAGTTAGCACAGCACATGATATGACATTGGCGGCTGCATTGTTGCTTCAAGACCCAGTTCTGGCTGCGGTGGTGAGTCAGCCGGAGGTTGATGTGCCAGGTATTGGCGCGGTCCCTAATACCAATGTGCTGCTGGGTTCGGATGGAGTGACCGGTGTCAAAACAGGTAACACTGATGAGGCCGGTGGATGTTTTGTGATTTCCTTGAAATACACGCTGGATGATAGTCATGAAGTTACACTCATTGCTACGGTATTTGGTGCGCCGACGGTGCCGGATGCGATGCGTGCAAGCAAGCAGTTAGTGACAGATACAAAGACGGGATTCCGCGTTCAGCCCGTCGTCTATAAGGGAGAAAAGGTTGCTCAATACAATGCTCCGTGGGGTACGCAAGCGATTGCTACGGCTCAGCAGGATGCATTTGGTCTCGTGTGGGCCCCTTTGCCTCCTGCGGTTAAGCCAGATTTGCAGGCAGTGCCCCATGGATCAGCCGCTGGCACGGTTGTGGGGACGGTGAGCGCACGAGTTGGTGCGGATACGGTTACGGTTCCCGTGGCGCTCGACAGTTCGATTGGTTCACCGTCGTTTGCATGGAAACTATACAAACGCTACTTGTAGCTTGCTCAAACAAGGTGTGTTCGCTAGAGTATGTGACATATGCCAGACGAAGTTGTTGCCAAATCCGCTCCATACATTTCTCCGCTAGAGATAAATGGTATGTCTGGCCGCATGCTGTATATGCCTGCGCCCAAAGGCAAAACCAGGAACATGTTGTTTATCTATGGCCATCACTCATCAATTGAACGCTGTTGGGGCATCGTGGAAGAGCTGAACCAGTATGGGTCAGTGACTATGCCGGATCTACCAGGATTTGGCGGGATGGACCCACTATACAAGATTGGCAAGGAAGCGACTGTCGATAATATGGCTGACTACTTGGCCAGTTTTGTGAAGCTTCGCTACAAACGTAAGCGCCTGACTATTGTAGGATTTAGTTTTGGGTTTGTTGTAGCGACTCGCATGTTGCAAAAGTATCCCGAGCTGACCAAGCGAGTTGATTTGGTGGTGAGCACCGTAGGATTTGCCCACAAAGATGAATTTGTATTTACTAAGGTGCGATATTTTATGTATCTCAATGCAGCACGGTTCTTTAGCCACCGGCTACCTGCAATCTTTTTCCGCAATGTTATGCTGAACCCATTTGTTATCAAGACAGCGTATCGTCACACGCGTAATGCCAAGAGTAAGTTCTCTGGGCTCAGCAAGCCAGAGCTCAAAACGATGCTAGAGTTTGAGGTTCATCTGTGGCGCTGCAATGAAGTCCGGACCTATATGAAGACGAGCGTGGAGTTTTTGACGCTGGACAACTGCCAACGCCGAGTTGATTTGCCCGTTTGGCACATCAGTGTTGACGCAGACAGATACTTTGACAATAACTTGGTCGAACAACATTTACGAGTAATCTACTCGAGCTTTAATAGTGCCAAGGCCAAGCTTGATTCGCACGCCCCAAGCATTATCGCAGACAAAGAAACAGCTCGAGGGTTGATTCCCTACCGAATCCGCAATTTATTGGCATCCTAGTGGCTCTGGTATACTGAGGAGCATGAAGATAGGGCTCGTCTGTCCGTATAATTTGTTTAAAGGTGGTGGCGTGCAAGAATGCGTTCTGGCTATGCAGCAAGAACTAGCAGCGCGTGGTCATGAAGTGCTTATCGTGGCGCCACAGCCACGCGAAGTGCCAGAGTCTATCCCAGGCTTTGTGCGCTTATTGGGTAGGTCCACTGATGTGAAGTCGCCATTTCACACTACGGCACAAATATCGGTGAGTGTTGACCCGCGCGGCGTCGAAGAGCTGCTGGCGCGTGAACAGTTTGACCTGTTGCATTTCCACGAACCATGGGTTCCTTTGCTTTCACGCCAGATTTTGACGCGGAGCAGTGCCAAAAATGTAGCCACTTTCCATGCAAAATTGCCAGAAACGGTCATGAGCCGAACCATTGAGCGCGTGATTACCCCGTATACCAAATCAATTTTGAAGTATCTAGATAGCTTTACTGCTGTTTCGACTGCGGCAGCGGACTATGCGAGTGATCTAACCGACCGACGAATCACCATTGTGCCAAACGGTATAGACATCGCCAAATACAAGCGACCAAGTGGTGTGAAGTCATCGGCCCCAAATGTGCTGTATGTTGGTCGGCTTGAGAAACGCAAAGGCCTGGTGTATCTTGTGCGCGCCATGAAGACGCTTCAGGCATCACAGCCAGATGTAGAGCTTCGCATTGCAGGTACGGGCCCTGACCATGAGCAACTTGCTAGACTTGCGAAAGAACTTGGTGTCAACGTGACGTTCTATGGATGGGTTACGGAGGCGGATAAGCTTCGTCTGCTCCACGAGGCTACTGTTTTTTGTTCGCCGGCCCGTTATGGCGAGAGTTTCGGTATTGTCCTTTTGGAGGCAATGGCTGCTGGTATCCCTACCGTTGCGGGCGACAACCCTGGCTATGTTGCGGTTATGCAAGAGACGGGAGCGTTATCTATCGTGAGCCCCAAAGACACCGCTGATTTTGCGCGGCGTCTTGAGTTGTTCGTAACCGACAAAGGTCTTCGCAAGCACTGGGTTGACTGGGCACAGGTGTACGTGCAGCAGTTCTCATATAAAAACGTCGTTGATCAGTATGAAAGAATTTACAAGAGTGTCTTCTAGCTCCGCCTCTTCGCTGCGAGTAGGGATAGTATTTGATGACACCCTGGACCGCCCGGACGGTGTGCAGCAATATATTCGGCTGCTTGGACGGTGGCTGGCAGACCAAGGCCACGCGGTGTACTACCTTGTTGGCCAGACCAAGCGAACAGATATTCCTAACGTGCATTCGCTTTCGAAAACAGCAAAAGTTTCATTCAATGGTAACCAGTTGGCTATTCCGCTGCCTGCATCCAAAGCCAAAATTCGAGCATTGCTGGATGAGCTGAAACTCGATGTGCTGCACGTGCAAATGCCATACAGTCCGCTGATGGCGGGTAAAGTGATTGCGTGTGCTCGTACAGAGACACTGGTTGGGACATTTCATATTTTGCCATATGGCTTGGCGTCTAATACCGGCACAAAGCTACTAGGGTCCGTTCAACGCAAAAATATACGCAAGTTTGATAAAATCACGGCTACCTCAAAACCGGCGGCCGACTTTGCGCTCAGTGCGTATGGCGCCAACGCAGTAGTAGTGCCTAATCCCGTAGACGTGCAGGCTTTTCGCCCCACCAAAGCCCGTACGACATACGCCGCTAACGTTCAGATAACATTTCTAGGCAGACTGGTCGAACGAAAGGGCGCGATGCAGCTACTCGAGGCCGTCCGAGAGTTAAAATACCAAGGCGTTAATGGTATCAAGGTCCGCATCGGTGGCAATGGCCCTTTGCTGCCCAAGCTAACGCGCTATGTAGCCAAGCACAATCTACAAGATATCGTGAAGTTTGACGGTTTTATTACTGAGTCAGTCAAGCCTGGGTACTTAGCCAAGGCGGACTTGACGGTGTTCCCTGCTATGTCAGGCGAGAGCTTTGGAATCGTATTGACCGAAGCCATGGCTGCTGGTGCGGGTGTGGTTGTCGGCGGAGACAACCCTGGGTATCGGAGTGTTCTGAGCCAGTGGCCAGGATGTCTTGTGCAGTCACGGGATACGCAATCTTTTGCAGAGTCGCTCAAGCACCTTATCCACGACATTGACGAACGCAAACGTATTCATGCAGAACAACAAGAGTCGGTGAACCAGTATGATATTGGTGTTGTTGGCGCACGTGTGCTTAGCCTGTATCAGGCTGCAATTTTGCATCACACCAGCTGAAGTGCAATAATACTAAGCACATGGGTTTATTCACAAGAAAACCAAAACATGAAACGGTCGAACTTACCGTTTCAAACACGACTGTTATTCGGGTACTTTTGCTCGTCATCGCCTCATTTATTGGTTTTGCAGCGCTTCAGCATGCCACCCATGCGCTTACGCTGATATTTACAGCACTGTTTTTAGCTATCGCGCTCAATTTACCCGTGCAATGGCTTGCGAGGCATATACCAGGCAAACGTCGCGGAAGCCGATCGCTTGCCGTTGCGCTGTCATTCCTGATTGTGGTGCTATTCATCGCTGGCTTTATGGCCAGCCTTGTGCCACCGTTGGTCAAACAAACAAGTGGGTTCTTGGAGGCGGCACCAGGGCTAGTTGAGCAAGTTCGCTCCGAAGATAGTAGCCTTGGTCGTTTTGTACGTCGTTACAACCTTGAAGATCAGACTGACAAAGTGTCGAGCGAGCTTGCCGACCGGCTCAAAAATGTCAGTGGGTCTGCAGTGTCAGGTGTGACGCGCATATCTGGCAGTGTGTTCTCGACGCTTACCGTGCTTGTACTGACATATATGATGCTTGTCGAGGGACCATACTGGTTGGCGCTTGGCCGCAGACTGACTCCCGACGATAAAGAGCGTCACTTGGAGCGCCTCATGCACGATATGTACAAAGTTGTGACTGGGTTTGTGAACGGCCAGGTTACGCTGGCTGCTATAGCCGCAGTACTGATATTAGTCCCATTGTTTGTGTTCCATGTGAGCTATCCAATCGCGCTTATGGTAGTGGTGTTTATCTGTGGACTTATCCCAATGGTTGGACACACTATCGGTGCCGTTATTGTCAGCACGGTTGCGTTGTTTACGTCCCCCGTTTCAGCGCTCGGTGTATTGGTTTACTACATTACGTATCAACAAATCGAAAACTATGCTATCCAGCCCAAGATTCAAGCAAACTCAACCAATATGTCGCCGCTTCTGGTATTTGCGTCTGTTATTGTTGGTGTGAGCTTCAATGGTTTACTCGGCGGTTTGGTCGCTATTCCAGTTGCTGGTTGTCTGCGAATCCTTATTATTGATTACCTGGAAGGGCGCAACCTGCTGGAACCGCTTAAAGACGACATGAAAAAGATTACGGTGGAGAAGCAGGCGGCTACTACTGATTCATGAGTGAAGTCGTTGACACGGCAGTAAACGGTCTGGGCAGAATCGGCATACCCTACGCAAGGCAAGCAATTGACGACCCACAGCTATCTTTATTGGCTGTCGGTAATAGAGCTATAAATGCTCGTGACGTCAGAGAGCGTTTAGCCCTGGATTCTATTCATGGTCGATTCGTCGGTCATGATATTGTCGCAAGCGAAGACGAGCTATTCGTCGACGGACAAAAATTGCCAATTGTTGATACCGCGTACCTAAAGCCTAATACCTGGGCTGGTTTTTCGGGAAAGCTTGTGGTGGCCGAGTGTACAGGAATCTACGATCGGATGAGCACTGCACGTGAGCATATTGCAGCAGGAGCACACGCGGTTGTTCTATCCTCCCCATCCCCCGACCCAGACGTCGTGACGATTGTACGAGGTGTTAATGACACGGAAGCAATGTTGGAGCAAGCTGTCCAAGATAAAGTAGTAGCTGTTTCTTCTTGTAGCACAAATTGCATAGCTCCGGTGCTGAATCTATTTCTCGGCACACTCCCTGTGCAATCTGCGTATGCTCATGTGACTCATGCACGCACCAATTCACAACCACACCTCGATGGTAGCGGCAACAAAACTTCTACAAGACGGAGCGCCGAAAGTTTGATTTATGCCGGGACAGGATCAGACATCGAGGTAGCTCGGCTACTGCCACAAGTACCTTTCGATGCTGATAGCATTAGGACTCCCGTTGATGATGGGAGTGTCGCACGCATTTCACTGGATATAGGCGCAAAGGTTACGCGAGACACAATCGTTCAGATTCTTTTGAGTGCACAACAGCACCCACAGCTCAAGGGTGTCATCGAGACGACTGAACATGATGCCTTCTCTCGGGGTATTATTGGTGAAACTGCCTCCGCATTGGTTGATTTAAACAACATCAAGATTGTGCCACGCGGGGCGAGTACTGTCGTTCGTTTGGCTGCCTGGTTCGATAACGAATGGGGTTATACGAATAGGGTCCGCGAAGTCGTTAAACTTATCGGGCAGCGACTGTAGCACGTCGCCATTGGGAGCCGTATTCGGTATCTTTGACATCAATACCCTGAGCATGTAATTGATTACGAATGTCGTCGGACAGTGCCCAATCTTTGTTCTTACGTGCTGTTTCACGAGCTTTGATAAGTTGTTTTTGTTCTGGGGTAATGTCAGGCCGTTTGTCGAGCCCTAGGCCCAGCAGACTATCGAGTATGGCAAGTGCGCCACGAGTGTGATTACCTTCAACACCCGGAACGGCATTGGCCTGCATATAGCTGACTAACTTGGCGAGATGTGCTAGCGCAGCTGGGGTGTCAAGATCGTGCGCGAGGCTGTCATTTACGCCATCTAGAGTGCTCTTAAAAAGTTGGTCCAGCTCTACTGACATGTCATCGCGACTTGGTTGATGCCGAAGGTCAGCCCAAGCATAGAGTTCATTGAGTCGATTTTGTGCGGCTTCGAGAATTTCCCAGGTAAAGTTCCCTTCGGTCCGGTAGTGCTTACTCAAAACGAGGAGCTTGAACGCCTCCAGGTCATATCCTTTGTCGATGATGTCTTGAAGTGTATAGATGTTGCCAATTGATTTACTCATCTTAGTTCCGTCGACTTTGATGTGGTTGGCGTGGACCCAGAATTTACTGAATTGCTTTCCTGTTAGGCTTTCGGTCTGTGCGATTTCATTAGTGTGGTGTACAGGTATGTGGTCAATGCCACCCGTGTGAATATCGATTTGGTCACCTAGTAGCTCACGTGCCATAACGGAGCACTCTAGATGCCATCCAGGGAAGCCTTTGCCCCATTTTGTGTCCCATTCCATGTCTCGCTTCTGTCCATTTGGAGTAAGCTTCCAGAGAGCAAAATCAGTTGGGTTTTTCTTGCCCGTGTCTTCAACGCGTGCGCCAAATTGGAGACCTTCAATGTCGAGTTGTGCAAGCTTGCCGTAGTCTGATAGTTTACTGGTATCAAAGTAAACGCCATCATCAATAACGTAAGTGAATCCTTTTGCCTCAAGTGCCTCCACGAACGCGATTTGCTGATTGATGTAGTCAGTTGCCCGAGGCATATTGGTGGGGCGATTGAGTTTGAGTAGCTCAAATGCCTCATGGTCAGCGATTGCCATGTATGTTTCAGCGACTTCCCACGCAGTCTTGCCTTCACGGAGTGCGCTTTTGAGCATCTTGTCTTCGCCGACGTCTTCGTCTGAGGTCAAATGCCCAACATCAGTTATGTTCTGAACGTGGTCAGTGGTGTATCCGTTAGCGCGAAGTGTTCTAGCAAGAATATCCCAATAAATGTACGCAACCCAGTTTCCAATGTGGGGCTGGCTGTAGACGGTCAGACCACAGGCATACATTTTAACGTTGCTGGGGTCGGCTGGGACAAAGTCTTCGACCGTTCTGGTAAGTGTATTGTAGAGTTTCATGCGTATGTGTCTATTGTACCAGCTGATACACTTCTCTGGTACGTTTCGGGTGGAAGCAGGTCAAACATCGGCTGCCCAGCAGGATCTGCCCCAAACATGGTATCTCGAAACCCGTTGAATGATACATGAGGATATCTGGTTGCCCCTGTGTGCAGAACATATTCACCAAGCCTCACGATGCTTTTCCCTGCTAACGTATGGGCAAGAAGCTCTGTGCCGGTATATGAAGGTAGTATGTCGTCGATAAGGGTATCGTCCCCCCGCACGATAAGTTCATGGAGCGCAAAGCGTGTTGCTTGGGCTATAACGAGCGTTCTGCTCGGATCGTCTGGTAGAAGTTGGGTAAGAAGCTCTTTGTATAGTTCTATCTTTTCTGTAAATCTTGGTGCTGTCATGGTATTCCTTCGCGTCGGTATTAAAAAAGCTCGGTTGCCCGAGCTCATATGTTTTGGTTCAGATAAATATCAGCAAGGACAACAAGCGCACGGTGTGCGTTGGCAGCAATTTGTTGTATGCATGTATTTCATTACCAGTGTATGGTAATTGCTCTACTGCTGGCTGTCAAGAAGCTTAGTGACAATCTGTATAATCTCTGGCTTGATGTCGGCAAGTGACCAGTCCATCGTCTTGAAGCCTGCTGCGTACGGGTGACCACCGCCACCGAAGTGACCTGCTAAATCCGATGCTATCGGCAGATTGCCACGTATCTTCCCTGTTATTTTACCGTCGGGGTATGTCTTGAGCGCAATACTGAGCTCAACGCCCTGAACGTTTCGGAGTTCTTCAAGTGCGAGCATGCTGGGATTATAGTGTGGGCTGTATTTTTGAATTTCGTCCCATGGGATGATGAGCCATGCCAGTTTGCCTCCCAGTAGATATTCAATCCGTTGGAGGAGCACGCCCTTGTACGCAACGATTTCGGCTGACTTTTTCATGTAGCTACGGCGTCGTACGTCGATTTCTGACATTGATGCGCCGAGCTTCAATGCCTCTGCTACTACCTGGACGTTCTTTGCGCCTACAGGCTCTGTGGTAAGTCCTAACGTGTCGGCGAGGATGCTCTCCACGATGTGTGTTGCAGCCATGGGGTTTATTGCCCATTTGTGCTCGAGGGCTAGTCGGTAGACGAGTTCACCGGTTGAGACTGCATTGGCTGAGTCATGATAATATTCTGCGTTTGGGAGTGGTAGGTCGCTATCGGCCGGGTGGTGGTCGAGTACCAAAGTAGGTCTATTCTGAATAGCTGTCAGCCGTCCGCCGGTCAGTGTATGTTCTAGTAGGCTTGCAGTCACGGTGTCCACCACGATTGTTGCATCAAATTCACTAGGAAATTCTTCGACAATTCGGTCTGTGCCCTGGATGTAGTGCAGGTAGTCAGGAATATGTACATAGCTATAGATAATCACCTGTTTGCCAGCATCCCCCAGTATCTCCTCGAGTGCCAACGCTGCTGCGACGCTGTCTGCGTCCGGGTTTTCTGGCTGCAACACCAGTATCGTCCTCAAATCATTCCAATTCATATCTGTAGTATACGGTATTAACAGCGCGCCGAATAGAGAGGCGTGCAGTCTAGAGGATTGTGCGGTGCTCTAGTGCGCGGGATAGAGTGGCTTGGTCGGCGTATTCCAGATCAAGTCCAGCAGGCAAGCCCCTGGCGAGCCGTGTGATTTTTATGTCAATATTAGCGTCAGACAACATTTTTTGGACGTAGAGCGCTGTGCTCTCGCCCTCTACACTTGCATTCAAGGCGAGTATCAGCTCCGTAACTTTGTCATCCTGGATGCGTTTGATGAGCTCTGAAAGATGGAGTTGCTCTGGCATGACACCATCGATGGGGCTGATAAGCCCGCCTAATACGTGGTAGGTTCCGGCGTATTGAGTGGTCTTTTCGAGCGCGACGATGTCGATTGCATCTTCAACGACGGCTATAAGGCTTTTGTCTCGGGTGGCGTCGCTGTAAAGCTGGGATATATCCTGGTCGCTATCTATGAGCGCAAAGGTAACAGGGCATGTCTTGATGCCAGCATGGAGACGTTCGATACTTCGTGCCAGCCGGCTGGCATCGCCATCAGGGCGTCTGAGGACGCCAAGTGCATAACGTTCTGCGGTGCGCGGACCGACACCAGGAAGCTTTCCGAACTGCTCAATAAGGTCCTCGAGCGTTCGAGGGAGCAATGACATGCTGCTAGAGCCCTAAGTTACCAAGCATGCCCATAAAAGGCTGCATTTTCTCGGCGGCAACTTGCTGACTTTGCTGGATGGCGTCCTTGACTGCGTCTTCTACCCAGCGCTCCAGTTCTGCAATATCGTCAAGATCGACATATTCTGGGTCGATATGTATCTTTTTAATCTTCTGGTCACCGCTGATCTCAACACGAACGGCGCCATCGCCCTGCTCTACGTCGATTACCATCTTCTGTAACTCTTTTTGCAGCTTCTTCATTTGCAACAACATCTTGGCTTGGTCAAACTTACTCATTCTTGTATTTCTCCTCTTATTTACTCTATTTTACCAGATAGCTGTCACTAAATGCAGTCTGTGTTTGCGAAGCCTGTGGCCAGGCAACGAAATAGCGGTAGGTATGGTAATAACCAATGCCAGCTACACTGATGGCGATGAGCGTAATTGCGAGAGTTCGAGCAAATGGGTTTCGTGGGAATACGGCAAACCACTGCTGGAGCATGAAGGCAACCCCACCAGCGACAAGCACCGACAATATGGCGGACAAGGCAACAAAACTGACTGGCCCACCAATTAGAACAAGCCCACCAAATAGTAGCGGTACGGCGATCTGGAGCCGTGCTCGCTTCAGCGACCGTTCGAATCGCAACGAGTAAAAACCAAGTATAATCATCACAAGCGAGACAATATCAAAGATAGGAGTATTGGCTAGCCACAAAGATGCGGGTGCACCATTGTATTGCCACCCAAGCGCAAGGAGTGATTGT
>CALMSM010000047.1 GCA_937872425.1 uncultured Candidatus Saccharibacteria bacterium | reverse complement strand
TACTTGCCGCCCAGTTTACGAATAAAGAGAGCGCAAAAGTTGTGCTTTTTGAAGCAAATCCCAACATCATACCCTACTTAAATAAATCGCTCTCAATAAACTGGTTTAACGAACAAACAGTAGTAGAAAATTTTGCTGTGGCAGACAAGAAAGGGTTACTCAAACTCAGCGTATTGGATAATTATATAGGGTCTTCTTCTGTGCAGTCTCTCAAGGATCTCGATGCTTACATGCATGACAAGATGCAACTAAACATCAATCAAGTCATCGAGGTCCCAGCAACAACAATAGATGCATACTGCGAAGAGAAGAGCATACAATCAGTTGACCTCATCAAGATGGACATCGAGGGGTACGAAGAAAAGGCGTATCAAGGGATGAGGGAAATGATTAAAAAAAGCCCCATGGTCACGATGTTCATTGAGTTCACTAAAGACGGTTATCAAAATCCTCGAAAATTTTACGAACAAATGCTAAGAGATTTTGGTAATGTCTATAGTATTAACCCCGATGGTAGCCTAACTAAGATTAAAAAACCTGATTATGACGTGGTGATTGGTGAGGCAGACGATTGGGTCATGCCTGTTTTCTCTAAACGAGCCAACCTTGAGAGGCTAGAAAAAAAGGTCTAGTAACAGGTTCAAAGTATCAAGAAGTAAGCTAATTGTTTACTTTTTCAAGGGACTCAAGCATCAACTTCGCGCTTTTGTGCCAGTCAAAAGTACCAACTTGTTTTGTGCCGGCTTTAACAAGAGCACTAACGCCTAAACCATCAAATACCAGTATCAATTGTTTAGATAGCTCCTTGTAGTCCATAGCATCAATCTGGATAGCTCCATTGCCAACAGCCTCTGGCAAAGAGGAATTATTACTTGTTATCACTGGTGTTTGGCAGGCCATTGCCTCTAACGGGGGTATCCCGAAACCTTCGTAAACACTTGGGTATACAAATACAGTGGCGCCGCTATAGAGTGCAGGTAAATCCTCGTCTGTAACGTAATCACTCGGCAGGACAACACGCAAGCTTCTCTTGCGCATAGATATAATTGTGTCGTGAATCTCACTGTCTAGCCATCCTTTGGCGCCCACTAATAGCAGGCTGTACTCTTTCTGTAGCTTAGCCGGGAGGTTATCGTAGGCTTTGAGCAATGTGATGAGGTTTTTGCGCGGTTCGATGTTACTGACAAAAAGTATGTAATCACCAAATATGCCATACTTTGCCTTTATGTCAGCTATCTCTTCGTCCCCTCTTTTGTAAAAGCTATTTCGGTCAACAGCCGGGTAGATGATGCTTATCTTGTCTTCGGGTGTACCATAATGGTCGATGATTTCTTGTTTGCTGTTCTGTGATATCGTAATGATTTGTTTTGCACGCTTCATAGATAAATCAACCTGCCCGACTAAGAACTTGAGATTCGGTGGTGAGACATATTGGGCGTGGTGGATGAAAGATAGATCGTAAATAATTGGGACGACCGGTGAACGGAGCGTTGGCCATGTACTGTAGTGAGGAAAGACGTACACCTTGCGGCCAAAGAACAAGTCGATTGGGGGTAGCCGTTTGATGGACTTGAGCTTATTTGTCACACGTGGGGATAAGTAAATACGACGGGTTTTAAAGTTGCGAAAATTAAACCGTGCATAGAATGGGCTGCCTGTGCGAGGAACGCTTACTTCGACGCTCACATGAGCGTATTCATCGGTATCTAACAGGTCATCAACAGCTTTCATGAGGTCCGCAGTGTAGTGCCCGATACCACTGAAATGTGCGATAGAGAGCACTTCTCCGTCAACAAATATTTTGAGCTTCTTCTTTTGGTTACCCATACTGTACATTCACTATAACAGATACAAAATCAAAACGGTAGGGCGTTTGAGGGCTATTTCGGTTTGTTTATACCAAGCACAGTGGCGAAATCTTTATAGGAGTTTTCAAAGGTAAATTGCTTGCTGTGTTCGTATGCGTTTTTGCGTAGTGCTCTATACGTTTCTTTATCGGAAAGTAATTCATTAATTGCTTTGCCTAAAGATTTCAC
>CALMSM010000046.1 GCA_937872425.1 uncultured Candidatus Saccharibacteria bacterium | reverse complement strand
TTATATCGTTACGAGAAATTCTACCAAGTGTCGCCAAGATGTGCACACCCAAAACGCAAATTTTAGCTATGGTCAAACCGCAGTTTGAAGCCGGGCGTGAACAAATAAACAAAGGCGTAATTAAGAATGATACAGTGCGTCGTACGGTGTTACGAGACTTCGAATCTTGGACACAAAAATTGTTCGTTATTGTAAATAAAGCTGACAGTGACGTGGCTGGCGCTAAGGGCAATCGCGAGCGGTTCTATGACCTACGCCGCCTCAAAAAATGATTCTATTTTTGCCTTGTCCAACAGAATGATACCTGCTGCTGTGGTCTTGATAAGACCGCGTTTTTCAAGTGCTGAGATTTCTCTGCTGGTTGTCTCGCGCGAGGCGTTTATAGAACTCGCGATGTCTTGCTGGCGCAGGCTGACATTGATGCAGATGCCCTCACTGCACACTTCACCAAAGCGATCAGACATCGTGAGCAAAAATGACATTAAGCGTTCGCGCACAGTGCGGTACTCAAGGTTCATGATACGTTCACTATGTATCCGGTACATCTCGATAGTCATATCAAGAAGAGGCGACAGTGAACTGCCTGGTGTATGAATGTACTCGTCAAGTAGTTTGCGGCTAATACGCCAGACGGTTGTTGGGGCAAGAGCTTTGTATATAACATGGCGTTCACTGCCAGTAATACCCCAAATGAGCGGAAAAATCTCTCGCTCTTTGCGGATAATGAGGAGATTTTCTTCATCATATTTGGTGATATCGTAGGCTTTGACCACACCTGCCTCGATATAAAAAACGCCCGAAGGCGCTTCCCCAGGACGGATAATAAACTCTCCCTTGTTGTATTGCAGCTTTGTGCCTTGGTGGAAGAGTGCTAAAAGTTGCTGCCGTTGTTTTTCGTTGGCCAACATGTATACATTATGCCAGCCCTACGTCATTGGTGCAATAGCAAGACGGTGACCCGCTATATGTAGTGTGATGAATATCTCAGCTGCTGGGTGATAAAGATAACCAGAGCACGGGGTGTTTTGGGTTTATTATAACTATGTAACAGGGAGGAAATGTCATGATTGAAGCACATATTGTTGATCAACAACTCAAAGATATTGGCGCAATAACGCGCTTTCTTGGCCGGCCCGAATTACGCGAGCTACCCAAGATATTATTTGCCGGCGAAATCATCCGTCATCTCACGATTGGGCGCTATGAAGGTGGATGGGCAACCCTTTGTGCCACAGACAGGCGTGTTCTCTTGGTGGACAAGAAGCCGTTCTTCCTCACGCTTGAGGACATACGCTATGATATGGTTTCTGATGTCCAGTATAACCACCGACTAATTGATGCCACCGTACGACTGGGTACGGTGCACAAAACGATTAGTTTCTTGGGTTATAACCACGACAGGCTGCGAGCGCTGACCAATTATGTACAAGAACAAGTTATGCATGTGCGCTCTCAGCCGGGACAGACAACCGAGCCACAAGTGCCTGATTTTGTCGGCGCTACAATGGTAACTCATTCATCGGCAGATTTAGCGCGAGCGGTGACTAATATTCAGGAGCAGCACAGGCCCCCGATTAACCCATACATTAGCCCGGTTCTTGTTCGAAAACGCGTCTCACGATTCTACTAGACGATTAGTAAAACGCTTGTGGTAGTATTGAGATAATGTATTTCAAAAATCGTGCTGATGCCGGCCGTCAATTGGCGCAACGACTCCACGCATATCGCACTAAAAACTGTGTGGTTTTGGCGATGGGTCCAGGCGCGGTGTTGGTGGGTGCACATATTGCGAACGAACTTCATGCTGATTTGTTTATGTTGCTCACGGAAAAAATCATGCTCCCGGGTGAGCCCGTTGCTCTAGCTGCTGTCTCACCTGGCGAGAGTGTGACGTACAACACGAACTTATCCTCGGGTGAGATAGAGGAGCTTAAGGCTGAGTTTTACAACGTGATTGAATCTGAACGGTTTGCCAAAATGCAGAAGCTTCATGCGCTCCTTGGGCCCGATGGCGACATTCCCCCGGACATGCTTCGACGGCGTACGGTTATATTGGTATCCGATGGCTTATCTGATCCTTTTGAGCTCGATATTGCAGCCGACTATCTAAAGCCAATCAAAATAGAAAGACTTGTAATCGTCACTCCGTTTGCAAGTGTGAATGCGGTCGATTCAATGCATCTGCGTGCAGATGAAATTCAGTGTTTGTCGGTGTCAGACACACTGTATGAGACAGACCATTACTACGACGATAATACGGTTCCAGACATCGACGGAGTACACAAGATTATGCGTAATACACCCTTGAACTGGCATCTCGACTGACGGGTTTATTCGCTAGACGTTAAATCGGAATTCAACAACATCGTCGGCATCCATAACGTATGTTTTACCTTCGGTGCGAACTTTACCTGCGGCTTTGGCGGCTTGTTCTGAACCTGCCGTTATAAGATCAGGGTAGCTAATGACTTGTGCCGCAATGAAGCCTTTCTCGAAATCACCATGAATGACGCCGGCGGCCTGCGGGGCGGTATCGCCACGGTGGATTGTCCAGGCGCGAATTTCTTTTTCGCCTGCGGTAAGGTAGCTTTGCAAACCAAGCAGGTCATATGCTGAGCGGATAACGATGTTAAGACCGGGCTCTTTCTGGCCATAACTTTCGAGCATTTCTGCTTGATCGGCGGCGTCAAGACCGCGCAGTTCGTCTTCGAGTTTGGCACAGACAAATACCGCTGGTGCAGGTGCTATAAGGTCAAGGAGTTCTTTTTGTTTGCTTGTGTCCTGAAGCGTCGTCTCATCAACATTGAAGAGGTACATGATTGGCTTAGCGGTCAGGAGTTGTAAATCAGAAAGTAATTCAGTGTAGGCGTCGTGCAGCTCAGGATTCTGCCAGAGTGGGCTGCCACCATCGAGTAGTTGCTTGATTTTGGCAAGGGTGTCTACCATTGGCTTGAGCTTGGGGTTGGCGCGGGCTTCTTTGTCTATGCGTGGGAGGCGTTTGTCTATGGTCTGGAGGTCGGCCAATACTAGTTCGGTGTTGATGACCTCTATATCATGGGCGGGGTCACGACTAGAATCAGACCGCAACACATCACCATCTTGAAATGCCCGTACGACCTGGAGGATGGCATTGCAGCTGCGGATGTGTGCCAAGAACTGGTTGCCGAGGCCCTCGCCAGTGCTCGCACCAGCCACCAGCCCCGCAATGTCGACAAACGTCACTGTTGCTGGGAGGATTTTTTGGCTGCCGTACAGATTGGCAAGTTTGCCAAGTCGCTCATCAGGGACGGCAACGATGCCTGTGTTGGGTTCGATAGTAGCGAATGGATAGTTGGCAGCCAAAATATTGCTGTCAGTTAACGCGTTAAACAGCGTTGATTTCCCAACGTTCGGTAGTCCAACAATCCCAATGCTTAGCATTCAACCCAACCTTGCCTTCCATATTACGTTGTGTTGTGTCCTGTAGCTGGCTATGCTTAACATTTAACCTAACCTCATTTTTCTCATTATTTTGTATTGTTGTGTCTTGTGCATAGATATGTTTAGCATTTAACCCAACCTTTTCTACGGATAGAGAATTGGCAAATGCCGGTATATTCCCGCATATTGTTATTTTCTCCTTCGTTGCTATTACTTTATCAACTATTTTACGTACCGTAAAAAGCTTTTCATCGTAGCCCAGATTCTCTAGGTACTTCTTAAAAGGCTCTACAGACGATTCTAGGTCTATCTCTTGCAGTTGGGCTAACTTATTTGCCTCTGGCTTATTGATCATGTCTAGCAGCTCTTTACGACGCCTCGCAACACTATTCATTTGATCGGTGTACACATCTTCAGACATCGTGCCCAGTCCCCAAGCTTTCACATAACGACGTTCTTCTTGCTCAAGTGCTTTTTTTTGCATGAGTAGTTCATCTTTTTTAGGGCTTTGTCCTGCAATGAGCTTTTTTTCTTCTGCGTAACGATCGAGCTGTTTCTGTAACAGGGCAGGGTCTGTCATCAATTCGCAAAGTTTGGACCAACCTACTGCATCTAGAACCTGTACATTTACACCTGCTTCAAAACATGTGCGTGGCTTAGGGAACTTGAGTAGACGGTCAGTACAGCGATAATAGAAG
>CALMSM010000045.1 GCA_937872425.1 uncultured Candidatus Saccharibacteria bacterium | reverse complement strand
GGGTGCCAGTCCTTCTGTTTGAATTTACCCCAGTGGTCGTAAATACATACCCACCCCCAGGCTTGGCCTTGGGGCTCCGGCCAACCTTTCTCGTAGGCCCACCAGTCACAGTTGTCATCGTCAGCCCCACCTTGCAGAGTGGTGGCCGATACCGGCAGACTAAGCAAATCGATACTAAGGGCAATCAATAAAGTTTTCATAGAACACCTCCGGTGTGTTATCATATGATAGCAGGATTCTCAGGAGATGCAAATGGAAGAAAGGAAAACTATTCTATGCAGGACAGATGCTAAGACACACGAGCAGCTTAGGTCGATTGCGTTCGCGACGGGCCGTTCAATAAACAACTTGCTACTGCATATAATTGTGAGTTATTGTAAAGAGAACGCTGTTGACGTGAAGGTGGACAAGGTTGAGAGAAAGCGCCCAGGATAGGCAGTGGATGGTGGCTGATGAGCTTGACTCAAGCGATGCCTACCGGGCGTTCATCGCCACTTCCATCTTCCGCACGATACAGGACGCTCAAGCAATCAACGCCGGGGATGTGAAGTACCTCAGCCCGGACGCCAAAGACCCAAGCCATTGTCGGCAGGTGCGGATACTCCTGGAAGCCCACGGCGGCATAGCTGCTTGGATAAACAGTAAGGACTTCCACCGTTGGTGCCAAGCCACCGGCAGAGATGGCGACATAGCGGCCCAGTTCATACACGACTTGATGTTTGGGCGAGGTTGCGCAGCGGCTGTCCTCGAAGACGTACTGAGGCAGATGGGGAACAATGTAAGCGAGCACAGAAGATGGCATCAAAAAAAACGCCAAATCAAAGAGCCACTACGCCTGATGAAGCTGTTCCAACCACAGTAAAAGCAGACATAGTTGACACTCTAAAGTTCAAAAGATACTGGTCTAAGATGCCAGAGTATTCATCTTATAAGTCGGTGAAAGAGCACCTGCGGATGATGACTTATGGCGTGATGCACGGCTTCGTGTCATCGAAAGCCGCCAACACAGTGACTTACATTGCCTCTCACGTCTTGATTGCCATGGACCGGGAGCGCATGTACGAGACTGGCGCGGACGAAGGCATCGACGAAATCCTGGGCAGGTACGGCAACAAAGTGGAGCTGACCGAAGAGCAGATGGGTCTACTCTTGCAGCAGCCAAACATGCAGATACAGATTAAGATGCTCGACCGCTTCCTTGGCGAGAACGCCAAAGTTACTGTGACCGAGAAGCCCGACCCAGTTGACCAACACATGGAAACCGTAGACGTGGTGCCATTACTAGAAGCTAAAGACGATGAGGAATTTTGTTAATGAAGCGGCCAATAGTCAGGATTGATATGCTGTCGGGTATTAGGTTTAAAAGCGACGTGCCGGAGTTCCGCTCCGCAGAGCAGCAGCTTAAGCGCAAGAAGTTTATGAAGCTATTCGCGCCACTCATCCAAGAAGCCAAGCGGTCTACCTTGTTTATAGAAGACGGCCTAGCGGCCACGCCCCCAGAAGCTATCGTAGACCAGTTCCTGGTTAACGGCGTGGAAGCGTTCCTTGTGCGCGACGAAGAGGGCGGCTTTATAGGTTTCCATGCGCTAGAGAACATCGGCGTCTATAAACACGCTGAGCTACATTCTTGGAGCCCACCAGAGGCTAGCGGTCTGCACGAACGCAGATGTAAGCTCCAGTCACTAGAAGAGGTTATTGCCTACGCTTTCGCCCCTTGGCCAGAAGGCTTGGGGCTGCTGAAAATCAAAGCCAAGGTGTGCGAAGAGAACTTGGTCACCCTCAAGATTTGCCATCGTTTCGGCTTCGTGTGCGTGGGCAAACTTATGATGGAAGCCTTGCACGGTGGGCAGCTCCGTAATATGCTCTTGTTAGAGCTATACAACCCCCAAGTGGTTGGCACCGGAGATTTTATAGATGACAGCAGGAACGTCGAGCAGTGCGCTGAACTCCCAAGGGACTCCGGCATCAGTAGCGTCAGCGGGGTGGAACGACCAGTCGATAGCGATGGGGAGCCCGACAGCGCCGAGCTACGACGGGAGCCTGGGCCAAGCGGCAATAAACACACTAACGTCAAACCCAAGCCAAAGCGCAACACAGCTCGCGCAAAGCGGAAATGACGTAGCTAGTATCATCCCGAAAGAACTCAGCTTAGATGAGAACAACATCTTCAATGGAGCCGACCGTGCCAAGTGGGAGAACTATTACAAGACTCAATATCTCGACCCCGCTATCGCACAGACACAATCTGACCTTTACTCTGGTGGACGGGGCAATAGCACATTCGGTGCTGCGGCACTTGGTCAAGCTATCGCACAGGGCGCTTACTCTCAGCAGCAAGCAGGGGAGGATATGTATAACTCCCGCTTTAATCAAGGTATGCAGAAACGAAATAGTTTCTTCCAAAACGAAATGGGAGTCGCTCAAAACGCAAACACTGCAAAGCAAGCTTGGGCTAATAGCCTAGCGAACACACAGCAGCAAGAAGGCCAAGCTAAGAACAACTTCGCTGCCAATATGTTCGGCCAGACCAATGCGGCCAGACAAGCAGGGCAGAATGCTGCTTGGGGTAGACAGACCGACATCTGGGGCCGCCAAAACGACCTATTCAACCAAGCTAACACCAACCGCACCTATAACACTGAGCAGAATGGGGCGAAGTGGGGCGCGGGCGCACAGGCTGCCGAAGGCGGGTTCGGGCTAGCAAGCAGGTTGTTCTAATGGCTTACGCTAGATACGTGCCTGGCGCTGGGCAAGTTTCGCGCCCGCAGCAAATAGCGCAGCAGCCATCGCGGGGGATAGCTAGCCAGTCTAACCAAGACACCCTAAGCAAGACCGGGGAGTGGCGGCAAAAGGCTCAAGATGCAGCGACCAACGGCAAGCCGCTGAGCTACTTTGAACTACAAGAAGGCAACGCTAAGGCTTTCGACACCTACAAGCGCGACCTAAACTGGAATAGCACTGACGAGATAGACATGGCGAAAGCTATGGACGGCATAGTTAAGGAGACAGCCGCAGACCAGATCGAAGAAGACAGACAGACTGGCGGCGGTGGGGCCAATTTCAACTGGAGAGCGGTAGCGAATAACTTGCAATCGCAAGACGGCTTGGGCTTCACTCGCGCAACCGAAGGTGGCGGCAGAGCCGTGTTCGCTGACGGTAACCAACAGCGGGAGTTCTTGGCTAGGGCCGATGCAGCAGGCGCCCCGGTGTCGGGGGAGCTTCGGCGCAAGGGCGGCCTGATGGCCGATATGTGGGACCAACAGGACCAGATAAGCGGCGGCGATGTGCAGTCTCGGACGGGGTGGTTCAACCCAATCAGCGGCTACATGGGCTCAGGCGGCAAGTCGATGGGCATGGGCGCAGGCTCCGGCACAGGCTCGCCTAATTGGGTGGTCCCCGGCTTAGCCGATTCTGACAACCCTATTTCTGGCGGGTCCACTGGTGCGCCGCAAAGCCAAGGCGAGCAGAGGCAGTACGAAGACCTACTGAACAAGCAACGCCACGACCCAACCATCTTCCAAGATTTCAACCGCGGGAGCATGTCTGCCGACTTGCAGAAGTCATATAAGAAGTTCGCGCCAACAAATATGGGCGCAGCCGACAACTACAACCCTATGCCGCCACAAGGGATTATGTCTCCTGCTACTGGCGGGCCGGTTGGCGCTCCTGGGCAGCTAGCGCAGCGGCCTAGCGTGTTCACTAACCCGATGCAGCGCTGGACGAACGAAGACGGCAGCCGGGAGTTGAAGTTCGATAGCAACGGCATGGCTAGTGGCGAGGATGGCCGCTACACTCCTGCTAGTGGCTTATATATGAAAGGCCGACCAGAGAACGGTGGGAAGCGCTACAGCAGTGTTAATGAGTACGCTGCCGATAAAGGCTTAGGTATCAATGACGGCACTGACCCAAGGCGCGATTATGGCTTAGGGCAAACTGGCGCAGGTGCAGGCCCGATAGCTTCTGCCACTTACGACGGCAAGCTGAACCCTAATGACGTGGCTCGATGGGCTAGCCAAGGCATCAAAGGCGACCACATGGACCGCATGATTGCCTCTCATGGCGGGGTGCTGCCGCGCACTGCTCAGCAAGATATGGACAGCCGAGGCTACACAGCTAAGAATGGCTTCGGGGCTAGCATGGGTGGCGACCCAAGCCGCTACATAAGCCATGACCAGTTCGATGGGGAAAACTCACATCAACCCAACCCACTGGCGCCACCGCCGATTGGCCCAGGTTCTATCGCTAGCCCTGACCGTAGCTCTTGGAGCAAAGGCGGCAGCGCTGACATAACCAACCAAGAGCGCGATGCAGCAGCAGCAGACCAGAAGTGGGCCGCTGACAACGCCGCGAGCATGACTCAGAGGCCCGGCAAGAAGAAAGGTATATTCCAAGTAATGACCGACCCGCTGAGGGGTTCCGGCCAATCTTGGCAGAAGCAAGCGCCGCCCGCTCCTTCGCCAGTACCATCTGGCACTCCTGGTACACCGGGGAGCGATCCCGAGCCATCTCCCGTTCCAAAGGGCATACCCGGTGTACCTAACAGCGGCACGGGCGACGGTATCAAAGCTGACAGCCAATTGGGCGATGCTCCGAAGCAGAAGAAGGGTTTGCTTGGCGTTCTCAAGGAGCCGCTAGAAGGTGTAATTAAGTCGTACCAACGGATGCCTAACGAGAAAGTTGACGCGCTGCTTGAGAAGTATGGCCACGACCAGATAGAGACTTCGCACATGGGCCTAGCGGCCAAGCGCAAGATGCTACAGCACCTTGAAAAGACCGGCGTGGCTCAGAAGCCAGAAGGCATCCTAGCTACTCCTGGTGGCGAGATAATGGGCGCTCCGAGCAGCCCGACCGATGACGTATTCAAGCACGACCAGTGGAACGACCATAGAGAAGTAGATAAAGGCCAAGCTATGCGCTTTATGACTCGCATGGACGGCGACCTATCCGAAGCACCGAAAGGATGGGACCGCACCCCGAATCATATCAACCGCTCGGCTATCAACCCTGCGAACGATGTCTTTGAGCGTCAGAACGACGTGGCCGACCACGGCAACTACGATGGCCGCGCTATGTCGATGGACCGCTCCGGGATGCTAGAGGGCAGACTGAACGCGCAGATGGGCGTAAGCAGCGTACCGCACACGCCAGTTGATGGTTGGAAGCTAAGCGCTGAGCAGATAAAGAAAGCTCAGCCTGCCAAAGGGCCTGCGCCGAAAGACGGATGGGCTATCAAAGGGCCGCCACCGGCACAGCAGCAAGCGCCACAGAAGGTCAGCCCAGTGACTCGCGGCTTCCAGAAGCTGTCGCAGATGAACCCCGCTGCCGCTGAGCTATTCAGAAGGGCTTACGCCGCACGACACTAGCGCGGCTACTTGCGTCGTGTGAAAATTGACCTAGAGGTAATTTTGAATGGCTAACTACTTGAAGAAACCGATACTAGGCGGGATGCCGTCCATTGCCCAGATGGGGCAGCAGAACGGCGGCGCCAACTACTTCGGTGAGCCCGGTATGCCTCCGATAGCTCAAGAGCCTAGCTTGGATGAGCAGAACGCCGAGTTCTTGGGTAGGTCAGCCGAAGACTTTATGACGCGCATACCCAATACTGCGCCCTATCAGGCCCCTAATTACAACAGTGGCAACTACGCTCTGCCGAATGACTACCAGATTGGCTACAACCAAAACTACAGCAACCCGAACGACACCACCTCGACGGCCTATGCCTTGCAGCAAAACATCAAGAGCTTGGCTACTGGTGCGGCTTCTGCTAAGCAGAACCAGAAGTTCCAGAAGGGTCAACACGCCCAAGACCTTGTACGCAACTTCTTGGCTCCGCTCGCTGCCACCTTTGGCCCGAACGGTGCAGCCCAAGGCGTGAACGAGTACATGAAAACCTCGAATGAGCGGGCCGTGAAAGCGAAGGAGATGAACCTAAAAGAGCAGGCCGACGCCATCACCCAAATGAAGACCATGGCCGACATGCTCAAGGACAACAACCCTTACACGAAAGACCAGTTAGAGATGATCGTGAAGAGGGCCACCGAAGAGCAGAAGATGCGGAGCGAACAAGCTCTGCAAGCGCAGCGCGAGCAAGCGGGCAAGACTGATGCTCTGCAAGGCGCCGCGCACCAAGCGAAGGCTCTCGAAAGCACGGCCAACATCTTCAACAGAAGGGCGGCTGAAGATTTAACCAACAAGAAAGCCGACAACGAAGTTCTGAAAGGCGGGAAAATCACCGCAGAGACTAAAGACAAAGAAGAAGCCGCAGCGCTAAAAAAGGACACCAGGGAGAAAGTGCTTCCTACTGTTGTTGGCAGGAATAATGCTGTCGCTTTAGCTAATAACAAGAGGGCCGGGCTAGCTAATGCGCAGACACAAGAAGTGAAGCCTCTGGCCGTGGCTAAGAAAAATCTTTTGGACGAACAGACAAGGTTCCAAAGACTCAAAGCGGATGCGGCGGCACAATATACAGGCGAAGCTGACGACAACGCCATAAACAAAATCGCATCAAAGCTGCCTCCCGGCGAAATAGGTCGGTTCCAAGCAGCTTTGCAATTGGCCAGAGAAGAGCACGGCGGCAAACTCAGCATGGCGGATCTTATCGCTGCGCAGAACATGAGCATGGGCGCACACGAAAGAATGTTGCTTAAGGAAAAAGCTAGCAGAGCGCAAGCCGTTGGTAAGCCGCAACCTCATGGCATACCGGAGCTTAAGTTCTAATGGCCAAACCAAAGCAATTAACTTACGAAGAGAAGATGGCGGCGCTTTACGCTGACGATGCGGAAGAGACTGCTCAGCCTGACCAAGTGGCTCTAGCGGCAGAAGACCCAATCGTTGACACTGGCGATACGCCTGGCTCACCTCAGCCTGAAGCACAACCCCAGACCTACGAAGAGAAGATGGCGGCGCTTTACGCTGACGATGCCCCGCAACAACAGCCACCTCCCATTGAACACGCGCCAGAGAGTATGACCGGCAAGATGCTCCAAGGCGGCGTGGAGATGTTCAATAAGTATGTTGGCGAGCCCACCGGCTTAACCCAGGCTATCCAGGGGATGGGGCAGTTTGGCCAAGACGTGATAGGCGAGAGGCAAGAGTTCCTGGGCAATATCATGGAAGACCCTGCTGCGGTTCTAGCCGCGCAGGCGCACGGCGTAGTGCAGGGCGCAGCCGACCTGGGCGATACGATCTATAACACGGGCGCTGCTATGGCTAGCAACCCTGCGCTTGAATTGTCCATGCCGTACATGAAGATGCTTGGCAAAGCGGGCGACATACTCAAGGCGCCGAAGACTATCGACATGAAGGGCGCATACCTCAAGAACCCCATACCACAGAAGATGGGCAAAGACGGCAAACCGTTGATGCCACACACTGCTGCGGCTTACCAGATGGTTGGCCAAGCTCCGGCAGGCTTAGCCTCCCTGAACCCGGTGACCGCTGCCGGGAAGATACTTGCAGGCGGCCTACTCATGGGCGGCCAAGGCACAGCCCACGGCGTCAGCGAGCAGATGAAAGCTGGGCAGAAGCCAGACGTAGTAAAAGCCTTCAACGACGAAGGTAAGGCGGGCGCTTGGACTGGCGCGACGATGGCCGGAGCCTTACACCCTCTTGTGAAGAAAGGCGCAGTCGAGCCACCCGAAGGGCCAGCCTACGGGCCGCCTACTCCTTATATGCCAAACTTCCAACACCTCGGCACGGCTCCGCCTTTGGCTAAAGTCACTCGCGGTACTGGGAACCAACTGCCTGCGGTTATTCCGAAGGGCACGGGAGTTCGTCACGAAGTGCCAGAGCGTGTTCGCCAGAGCCAAGCGGAGCATCCAAGTAACGCCGAGCCCGGTATCAGACAGATTGGGCCAGATAAGCGCACCGTGCATCATATGAAAGGCCCTGTCCAGGATGTGGTTGACGCTGAGATAGTCCAACACTTTGGCGATAAGCCAGACGTACACCGCGCCATAAACGAAAGGCTAAAAGCTATAGTCGAGGCAAGCGACGAGGACGCAGGGCGTATGCTCGACGAGGCCATGCGTGAGATTAAGGCGTCCAAACTGGAGGACGCAACTAAGGCTTTGCTGCGGAGAAAAGCTAGCCAAGCCTATGATGCTAACACAGGTTCTTTTGGCTACAAGGAGCCAAAAGCCAAAGCCGAGGTGAAAGCCAAGCCAGAGCCAGTGGCGAAAACCCCTGAGCCAGAGCCCGCACCAAGGCCGACCGCTAGAGAAATCAAAGAGAACCCAGAGTACCACCACAGGCCCGGCGAGAAAGCCGGTTGGCGTAAAGTGCCTAAAGACGGCGGCGGCTCTCAGAATGTGCTTGAGTTAGTCGACAAGAATGGCAACCCAATAGCAGGGCCGAACAAAGGCCGCACCAGGATAACTTGGAAAGATTTAGGGCACTTGGATAAAGTCAAAGTGCCAGAAGAGGCCCACAGCGCTTTCGATGCTGCTCGCTCTGGCAAGAAGCAGCCGACAGTAGCCAAGGCCGCAGAAGTCAAAGAAGGTGTACCTCTCAAGGGTAAAGCCGAAGTTGAGGCGCCGCCAGAGCCAGTACACAAATCCGTGTCTGAGATACGGCAAGATGCCATCAAGAAGAAGCAGGCTGCGAAAGAGGAAGGCGAGCATGGCGACTATATTGCGAAGAAAAACAAGCTAAGAGCTTCCCTAAAGTGGCAGGAAGAAACGCAGACCCCGAAAATGAAGGCTGAAGCAGAAGCCAACCCAACAGAAAAAAATCTGCACAACTTAGATCGCTCGCTTCAGGAAGTCGAAAAGAAAACCAAGGCACTGGAAGACCTAACTAACGAGTACATGAAGGAAAAGAATCTATCTCGTGCTGAGGTAGACAAGCTTACGACTGCTTGGGAAGACGAAATCGCGGCATCTATGGAACACGCCGAAGCCGTCAAGAGCGTAGCGAAGGATGCAGCGCAATCGGTAGGGGTAAAGAAGCTAGGCGGCGTAAAGCGCTCTCAGTCTGGCTCGATTAACCTCGGCGCGATAACTTCAAGCGGCGCCAAAATAGGCGTAGGCATCAGTAAGGCTTTCGCTAAGCTGAAGCTCAGCCCGCTTGGTATGAAGATGAATATAGGCGGCTTCGCGGCAAAGTACGGCGCACGGGCGGCTACGCTGTTCAAGAACACAAAGAGCGAGGCAGGCCGCAGGGCCATATGCCAAGCTGTTCGCGGCTACGCTGGCTTACTGTCCGACATGGAAATCATCAAGAATTTTGACCCTCATGGCCTACATACTAATATGTGGAACCACATCGGGATGCTTGATGAGATGTCGAGGAACGCACCTGACTTCTACTCAAGCATAGCTAAGCGTGAGGCTTTCGCTAGTGCGAGCGACATGACGCCGACAGCTATCAGAAAAAACAAAGAGCTAGCGAAGATCCTCAGTAAAGATGAGATTGAGTGGATAGCCAAAGCTAAGAACGAAGCCGACCAAATAGCAGAGTCGGTCAAAGAGGCCTGGGAGACAGAGAAGGAGTACAACGGCAAGGGCTCTCCTTACGCAGAGTTCCTAGCTCGCTACCACGAGTCTATTACTGGCGGGCGTGACGTTATGGATGGCAACAAGCCAACAGCGACACCTCACGCAGCTAAGGGCTGGCTGAAGTTCACAGGGAACGCCTTCTATGACATGGCGGTGAAAGGCAGCCCAAGGGTCCACTTTCTGCACGTGATGGAAGCGCTACTGAACGGGCAGGCTGAACTTGGTTTCCGCAACTTCTGGGTTGGCGCGGTCAACGCTTTCAAAGACCCGACCGTCAGCAAGTTCGTGAATAGCTACGGCAGTAAAGGGCGGCTACAGCAGGCCAGATACGGCGGCGAAGTCGGCGTCTTGGATAAATTTGTCGGCAAGAAACTGGAAGGCTGGGCGAAAAAATCCAAGGCAGTAGATGTCGGGATGAAAGTAGTAGAGAAGGCAGAAGGCTCCTTCGTCGAGACAGCGAAGATAAATGTTCTCAGGGCGGGCGCTTTGGAGAAGATTGCCCCCGACATGGGCTACAAGTCTGCCGCAGCGCTGATAAAAGACTTTGAGTCGGGCAAGATGCCAGAGCACCAGAGAGTCATGGTGTCGGCTCGTATGGCTGAGCACTTGCAGAATACCTCTGGCTACAACCCGCTCTTCGTGGTGAATAAGCGGGCCTGGGCTCGCGTATCCAAAGAAGTCGGTAAAAACTCCGAGGCTTTCACTACTATGCGTGAAGTACAGAGCGCCATGGCGCACAAAATCTGGACCGAAGCTATAGCGAGCGGAAAGTGGAAGGACATCACGCCAGTGCTTATGTACCATACCCAGTTGGCTCTGCTGACTGGCGTGGGTACGATACCGAAAGCCTTCCGCATAGTATTGGCAGGCGCGGTTGGCCCTGGCATCTACAACGAGATAGAGAAGCACTTAGAAAAGTGCAGAATCTTCGGCTCGTCAAATCACCACATGTCGCCAGACGGCGTCCC
>CALMSM010000044.1 GCA_937872425.1 uncultured Candidatus Saccharibacteria bacterium | reverse complement strand
TGACTTAAACCGTTTGGGCAACGTTATATTGCCAGTGCGGAGATTCCACACAAGCAGATATACATTAAGGGCAATAACCGATACCCAAGTGAGCGCACACCATGGGCAGACGGCACCAATACGGTATACGCCCTGGAAGAACAGGTAGCCAGCACCCAATAGGCCGCCTAGAGCTCCAAGCTGAAACAACTGCCAGAACCGTTTATTGTACTTTGCGCCAAATAGCATAGCCGCGCCAATTGTAATAATCGCAGAGAACGCAATAATGCCAAATATCGTATTGGGTATGCCCCAAATCTCTGCTTGTGGCTGGCTCATAACAGAACTACAGCTAAAAATCGGGTTAAGATTGCACTCTGGGATAAAGTTTGGGTCTTTGAGGATTTTGAACTTATCAACAGTCAGCATAAATGATGCTAACAGGCCCAAGAATCCCGTGACGATAATAACCCACGGGAGCACTCGATCAAAAATCTTTGGTTTTTTCTTAAATATCATGCATCCTCCTGCGTTGGTTTATCAATTAATAGCGGCTCAATACCAGGGCTCGTATGGGCGATTTTAACAATGTCTTTGTCAATCTTTTTCAGTTCTTTATGCGCAGTGTTGTAGTGGTTGACTGTCGTGCCCAGACTATTACCAAGTTTCTGCATGAATGTGTCGTATGCACCTATATGCTGACCGAGCTGCCCAACCCGCACCTGGATCTCTTTGGCCGTTTCTTCAATCTGTAGGCTGCGCAACCCTTGCAGTACCGTCTGCAGATACGCCATAAATGTGGTCGGGCTGACGATAATCACGTTTTTGTCGCGGAATGCATACTCCATTAAATCACGCGCCGATGTGTTGGTCACACCCACCTTGTTAATCAGCAAGTCATAATAAATCGCCTCCGATGGAATGAACATAAACGCAAAATCCATGGTGTCTTCACTCGGTCTGATATATTTGGCTGTTTCGTCGATGCGGTTTTTGAGATCACCTTTGAATAATTTCGCCAGAGCTTCGCGCTTGTCTTTGTCTGTTTCCTCCACCAAACGGTTGTAGTTCTCTAGACTAAACTTGCTGTCTACTGGCAGAATCTTTTTGTCTATAAATATCGCCGCGTCAACGATATCGCCGTCTTTGAACGCGTACTGAAGTTTGAATTGGCCTGGTGGCAAGATGTTCTCTAGGACCGTCTGCAGATAATACTCACCCATCCCACCGCGTTGCTTTGGGTTCTGTAGCACATTCTGTAGGGTCTTGAGCTCCCCTGCAATATCCCCAACTTGCTGATTAGTTTTCTCTAGTGTCGTCAGCTTAGCCGTAACATCTTTGATAATCTTAGCGCTTTCCTGGAATTGATCAACCATCTGTTTATTGGACTGGGTCAGTTTTGTATCTAACTGCTTCTGCAACCCTTCGCGCAAACTATTCATATTTTCAGATATGGTTGTCAGGTCCTGCTTGAGCAACAACGCTGCCGACGAATCCTCTGCTGGCTTCCTGCTACGCACTAGTACGAAAACTAGTAGCCCGGCGTTCAGCAAACCTATCAAAATAACCACAATCAGCATACTTCTATTCTACGGTATGTCTGTGTAATCGCATAGCGCTATACGCCGTTGTGGCAGAACAGAGCATGATAACCACCGGCACCCAGGCAGCGCGAGTTATGCCCCCGTCCAGTGCAAGATAGCCAAAGATAATACCAATCGGCACAAAGGCAACATTGCCTAAACTATTGAATACAGATGTGGCACCGGCGCGAAGCCGCGAAGGAAGCAGATCTTGCTGAAGAGTATTTAGGGCTAGCCATGCGAGCTGGTTGCACACCATAGCACCAAAACTTGCAGCCACAGCAACCCATGGGTTTGCTATCGTCAAGAGTAAGCCGAATCCAACAGCCATACCCAAACAAATAAATAAGACAAGATTCCTTTGAATGCTTAGCCGGTTAGCTATGAAGCTACGCAGCCATATTGTTGCGAGCAGCAATGCAGCAGCAATACCAAATACGCTCTTGGGTAGCCCAAGCTGGATGTACCAAAACTGTGTATATTCCCAATACACTCGTAGTGTGACGCCCAAGAACAGACTGATTGCAAAGTAATGGATAAGCTCTCTCGATCCAACAACGGCGCGGAAGGTGTCTCTAATATGTTTTGTTATATGTATGGCGTCGTGCGATTTGTGGACCAGCGGCTCACGGAATCGCATAATACATATAAGCGCTAACACTGTACTCAACAATGACATCGCAAATGGCCAACGCAATGAGTTAGTTGCGAGGAATAGCCCTCCTACCAGCGAACCAATCACAAGTGCAGCAGACTCAAATTGGCCAACGCGCCCAAACAGGCGCTCATAACTCGTTTCGTCCCCTGACTCTTCAAGAATCACGTCGTATACCATAGCTTCATATGTGCCTGAATACATGGCTGCATATACGCCCCAGCATATGCACAAACCCCAGTAATGCCAGGGTGAGCGAGCAAAAAGACCAAACAGTGTTGATGCACCTAGGCATAACAATGCGATAATCAACACTCCTTTTCTGCTCCAACGATCAGCCAATATACCCGACGGCACTTCTCCTGCAACCGTAACAATCGCCATGACGGCGAGCATGATGCCAAGCAATGACGTACTCACACCAATCCTCGTGGTTAGTAACTTATCAACAACATACCAAAACACAAGACCATTAAAAAACGCTGCCCAATATAATGGCCTCAGCCGTTTCTGGATTCGAAGTCTAAGAACAGCTGAATCATTCATGTGTGTGATTGTACGGCAAATGGACTCTATTCGGAATGGTCAGCCGATTCATGCTCGTGCTGTGATGATTCGACTTGTTGTGGATGCGACTCGTGTATATAGCGATGAGACAGGTTTATCCCTATCCCTACGAATAA
>CALMSM010000043.1 GCA_937872425.1 uncultured Candidatus Saccharibacteria bacterium | reverse complement strand
AACAAACTCCCCAAGCTTCTAGCATTGGCCACATTCTCCGTGGCTTTATTCACTATCCTAAACACAAGCTCAGCCTCCGCCGCCACCATCAACGTCTCCACTAGTGATGTTGCCTCTACTAACAACAGTGACTGTACCCTCCGAGAAGCCATAGAAAACATCAATGATCAAGCCCAAACAAATACTGACTGTGCAGCCGGTGATGGCAGCACAGACACGATTATCATCCCATCCGGAAACATCATCCTAGCTGCAGACCTCCCAGCTATAACAGAATCAATCACCATACAGGGTGCAGGGATGGGGCAGACTACTATTGATGGGGCAGGGGCGTGGTCAGTGTTCAGTAACCAGCCCGCTCCCACGGATTCGTTAGGGCTAAGAGACATCACAGTTACGGCCTACAAATGGTTTGCACTTCTTTCAATGCAGGGTAACCTTAATCTCAATCACTTTGAGATTGATGGCACGGGTGCTGCTTTTGACACTGGTCCTGGTAGCTTTGCTGGTGCGATTGCTGCGCAAAACCCAACCGCTAGCCCGATCGCCATCAATATGACGGATGTATATGTGCATGACATAACTTCAGACACGCAAAGCTTGTTTGGAATCATGATCATGGGTGGTGCTAACGCAGCACCAGCCGAAGATGTTACGTTCACGGGCACAAATATAACTATGTCTGGCCTCACAAATACTGGTGCGGTTATTGGGATGGGCGCAGGGTCTGGTGTTCTTAATGCGGGCGTTGGCGCAGGTGACACTACGGCGAGCTTATCAAATATTACAGTCACAAATCTCACGTCAACCAATGATAGCGCTGTTGGCATAGCAGCCATGACGCTCGCAGAAGACAAAAATACTATGCTGACGCTGAGTAACGCCACTATAGGAAACATCGCAGGAACGAGTACAAACTTTGTTACGGGTGCTGCGTTAGCTGCTGTGAGCGCAGGGGGGCAACCTGGCTTTGGCTCGGCCTCGAACATTATTGTTTCTAACACACTTTTATTTAACTCTTCGTCGAGTTGCGGGCTGGGTGACCTTTCACAAATAACCGGCGGCAACCCGGGCGTAAACTCCATCACCTCCACCGGCGGCAACCTCAGTGATGATTCTTCTTGCGCTAGTTACTTCACTCAACCTACAGACCAAAACAACGTAGCAGCGTTAGCTGCTTCGTTGCTTCCCCTAGCCGACAACGGAGGCTATGTTCC
>CALMSM010000042.1 GCA_937872425.1 uncultured Candidatus Saccharibacteria bacterium | reverse complement strand
TTTGCCAGCGCCAAATTTAAAAATGCCTTGCCTTATCCAGATCGGTCACAGGGCTTTGACGTACTGTGGTCAACACTTCACGTGCGTCCTAAGGTATATCAATAGAATCTACCGGTAATAAATCTTCATCTGTTTCATGATCTGAACGGCTTGGTCAACGAAGTTTAGGTCGTCAAAAGATTTGCATATAACCTTGAGCTCTTCGTCTTCTAAATCAAGCTGGTGGCTCGCACCAGTAATCGCGTCTGTCAGGTATCGTTCGCTCGTACAGGCCGACAGGGCAATTGTATTAGGTTGGCTCGTCACCCAGGCAATAGCCAACTGGGCCAACGTAAGCTCGCGCTCTTTTGCATACCCCTGCAATTGCCCGAGACCATCCAGACCTTGTTTGAAGCCCTGTACTTCTGGCAGACTATTACCTTGTGTCATCTGAGTTAGGTCATCAACCATACCGTCAACCAGGAGGCCTTTGAGCAGCGGACTGTGCGCCAATGTGGTCATTCCCTCAGACTGAGCAAGGTGCTCAGTATCCTGGACGCCCTGCACGATGTTAAGAAATGGTTGTGATGTAACCGGACGTGGCAGGGCATCTCTGTCACAGGCAGCCAGTAGCTCTTGGAGTGCTTCAGCCGGATAGTTTGAGACTCCGTACGCACGGATTTTACCTGCATATATCAACTCGTTCATAAGCCAAGGGTACTCTTCAACCGGAACTTCAGAGTCATAAACATGTAACTGATATACATCGATAGTCTCGACGCCATCACCGAACAAGCGCAAACTCGCATCGACTTGGCTGCGTATACGACTTGGTGAGGTATCACGTCGTTTGCCCTCAGCTGACCATCGCAAGTGCTCCTGCGCGCACGTAGCTAACCCCGTCTTAGTCGTAATTACCACTTCCTCACGGGGAATCACTCCTTCACGGATAGCCAGCCCAATTAGTTCCTCTGTGCCATAGTTATCTGACGTATCAAAGAGCGTGACCCCAGCATCAAAAGCCTCCGCCATGGCATCTATGGCCGCATGAGCGCCTATTTTCTCGCGTAAATGATACGTGCCAAAACCGATTACAGAAGCGCTGATACCAGAATCGCCGAGTTCTACTTGCCTAAGTGTTTCCAAAGCCATAGTCTACAGATTAACAGAGGGGCAATTCCTCTCAAAGCACAAGCAACATGAGAACGGGCACAGATATTGCATTATTTGACTCTTTGTGCTATAATAAAATGATATGATTGCTGATAGTTCCGGAGGCAGAGGCCTCTTTGCAAGCCGTCTCGCAGACCCAGCGTCCCATATCGACACAGTGGATGCACTGCATTTTGATTCAAGCCGTTACAACGATGCCCTGGAGGCTGGTGATGCATCGGTAGCAGACGCGTATCTCGTGGACAATTCGCAGTTAGAATATCTCTTACTCAGGAGAGGAGATTCCTACTCGTTGAGGCAGCCGTTTGACCCAAAACTCTTGCAGGATACGACGACAATACTCCGAGAACAGGCGCGTCACATCGACAATGCAACAGCGCAAAATGCATCAGTAATTGCAAATTCTGACGACGAGGCACTGACCGACGTATTAGCACAGCTTGCCACCACGCGTGATCCATCGAATCTCTACCCAACCTGGAACCCTACTCGCCTCCAGCTGATGCAACGCAAAGCTATGCAGGGCAGCTGGCTGGAGATGTATGAGCAGTTTATGGGGCAACATGACGATTTACGCCTCGAGCAGAGACAAGCGCCGCCCGAAACAGTTATTCGAACAGCGATAAACCTAGGTTCCGCTGCATGCGCTGCTATACAGGTAATCGAAGCTGGCCTTCAAACAGATGCTAACCAAGGTGTCAAAGATTACCTCAAAAGCCACGCCGGTATGACACACGAGTTTGATGTCATGCTATTTATGCTACTCAACGGCGGCAACCTAACAATATCTGACAGAGATGATGCAACAGTGAAGCTCGCGACAACAACCGACTGGCTCAAGCCATCGTCGTTCCTCGATGATGTGCATAACCACAAACTGGATGGGTTGGCTTACACCCATATCCATCAGCCAAACGCGACCGGGCGCCACATTGGCGTTATCGGACTTGATGCTAAGTTAAGTGCAGGGGAGGGAAGGCCGCATCTTATCAATCATCCATCTGGCATTCCCACTCTTCGAATTAACCGAAAAGCAATAGGACTGGATAATCCAAACACCCCATCAGGAAGTTTTGCAAAATCCATGCTCACTGTTATTGAGCAAGAGCAGCAGCCCGATGAAAATCCAGCAGCAGCAAGGACTAGAAGACTCGCGCGCGGATTAGCCCTGTCTGGCGTCACCTTGGGACAAAAACCATACCTAGGTGGCTCAAGCCATGAATAAGATTGATATTTACCCTGGTGCTCAGCGTGATTTTATAGAGGCGGGAGACGCATACACAATATTTGACGAAAGCTCGTTAGAAGCATTGGAGGAATTTGGACTAGACACGCACCTCACCGACCCCACGACCGTGAGTGAATTTCTTGGCATGCTCACGAGTGACAAGGCTTTTCCTGGCATCAAACACTATGGGCCGCCGCGCGCCTACCTACTTCCTGGAAACAATGGGAATCAATGCGTAATAAAATCATTCCCAGAATACCATGCAAGCGACTCTGGCATCAGACATCTGGCCACACAGGAGTTACTCCGCGCCGCACTAGAAGACACAGAAGGCTACCGTGCTGCACGGGTTTTTGGCCATATCGCGTTATCAAAATCAAATGGTGCCGGCTACGCAATCATGGAGTATGTTGACGCACCTACGTATCGTCAGGCAGAAGGCCCCATAAACCACACATCCATATTCACAAAGACAATCACCAAAGCAATAGTGCATGTGCAACACGGCAAGAAGCGGAAAGAAATGCTACCACCCGGCACAAACCTAAGCAAATACTATGACCTGCTGACAGGGGTACGTAGTGCATGCGACGAGGCCTTAAGCAGCTTCGGCGCGCCTATACCCCAAACGATTCAGCACGGCAGGTACGCAGGGTGCACAAACTGGGACTTCAACTCAGAGAACCTCCTTTGCGCACTCAATGACAAAGGCGCTCCAGAACTAGTAATCATAGACCAGAGTGCCGACTTGTCCTGGCTCACAAGTGCCACTAGTCATGCCGATTAGCTACGGCAAAGCGCGTGGTCTGCTTTTGATAGCCTACAGAACTGCTCAGTTTTGGCTTCAGGCGCCGCTACAAGCCTGCTGAGAGTAGTTTGATAGCAGTACTCCGTATATTCTTGCACCCCAAGCTGCTGACAAATATCAACGGTAGCTTCGATTGAAGAATCAGGATAATACTGGGAGTAGGCACCGGCGGCACCGGCACAGATAAGACGAAAGTCTTCGCGCAAAGCAGAGCAGTCTGGCAGCCGCATGGCCGGCCGCTCAGCACCCATTGCTATGCTGTGCGTGCGCAACATATACTCCATCATGACACCAGATTGGCAATCTGGCTCGAGCACCGTACCAAACATGCCCGAACACTCATTCAAAAACTTATTTAAGTCAGTACCGCCACTAAACACACCATGCCCAACCCCATGAGCGCAATTTCGGTTATACAGCTCAGTCTCGAATGTTGTTTCTTGGCATTGCTTGGCAATATCCTCAAGATTACCGTGATGGTCATGGCCCATAACCACACCATGCAAACACCCGCCAAATGCAAACTCCGGGTCGCCACACCGCGCAAACAGCTCCGACAATGGAGCGTCAGAGTCCTTGCCAATACGATGTCCGATACTGTGTGCTTGGTCAGCAAATTCTCGTTCGTCTGGCGCAGAAGCTCTCTGCTCAATCAATGCCTGCATGGCAGGGTCAATAGCTTCTGGCGCTTGCTTGGGTTTTTGCATCACAAAATACCCAGCCGTGAGAACTGTTATGACAAGCAAGCAACTACAGAGCAGTACTCTCGTGCGCACCTACGACACCAATACCATGCGCACCATCAGACCAACAGCAATGCTCGCCCCATTGGCGACCAACGATACAATAAGCGCTTTTCGCGCAGATATGCGAAATAACCAGGCGATTGCAAGCATTTCTACCAATACCACCATGCCCTCTGCCACGGCAGCTGTAACGCGATATTCCATACTTGACGCACCCTGACCAGATATCCAGGTAAGCCCGAACACAAGTGGAATATAGGTCACTGCGTTGATAGCAACCACAAGAGGTAGGCGGCGCTTGGGGAAGGGGCGGAGCGAAACAAGCAATACTAGCCCCTCGACTAAAACAGTTATCACAAACCCTATGTACAGCCATGGAGCCCTCGCTACATCCATTGGACTATCGCAGTATTTAATCCAGTCACGACAAGAGCCGGATACGGCGGTTGTTTCTCCAGGTATGCCTGGCCCGCCGCAACGCTTTTCTTGGTTGCGAACTTTTACTACTTCTAGGTCCTCGTCAGTGAGAGGGCCGGCGTGCACTCTACAGTAGCTAGCATCCTTCCTGTCTTGCTCGCATTGGCTACTCGTGCGGCTATCTTCGCACGATGGCGGCAAAACATCAGCATGCGCAGCTATATTTCCAAAACTCAGAAGACAGACAAACATCATTCCGGCAAATAAAATCAATTTCCGAACCATACCATAATCATATACACCGATTCACCAGAGCACAAGCGCTATGGAAACGCTATGCACTCCAGGGCGCTCAGTAGTGCTTTATATATGTAACTACTTTGTTAGAATTCTGGTTTGCATACTATGCATGACAATGCGACCTGTTAACAGGCTACGGCCGAGGTTGTGAGATGATTCAGTCTCGTAACGAAATACTTTTGATGCTGCGAAGCCAGCGTCAAGCGCCCACTGCAATGCTTCTTCGGGCGGAGTAGATGCACCTTCTCCTGTGTGATCGTCTGAGAGTCGCAATACGAATATGCCATCATCCTTGAGTATAGTATGAGCATTTTCGATGCCACCCTTGAGATCTTCTGGGCTCATGTGATCACTACTGTTACAGAGCACAACGTCCATAATATCAGCTGGTGCGCTGTGTGCACGTTGCGCCTCAATCATCTCATTCGTACCATTCGCCACACCATCTTCTAGTCCAACAAAGATTTTTTTATCGATTGCTGTATCTTTGCCGCCTTGCCCCAACAACTGGTCATAAACCAGTCCTAATGTTTGGTTAACAAAAGGTAGGCGCGAAATCGGCATGTACGAGAACGGCCGAGCCCCTTGACGTGCAAAGTTGATTTGGTCAGTAATGATACTTCTACTAGACAGGCACGCACCATAATCGGTAATCATCTCAGGTGAGCGTGCGAGCGGCACCGGATTACCGTCAACAACCAGAGCGTATGGGTACACGCGTGTGGCTGCGGTAGAATCAGGAAGAAGCGGTGAACCAATCAGATATGACGCAACAAATCTCTGAAAGCCATACATATCACCGGGTTCACGACGGTTCTTGAGTGCTGCTGCAAGCATATTGGCCGCAACTTTTCCTTCATTGTAAAGATGCTCCCCATACATTTCCACCATGAATGGGTCAGCGTACTGTTCGTGTACTCCTACAATATCTCCGTCGGACAAGCCAACTACAGATGCTGGCATAAAATCCTGTGCTAGTGCGTCCTGGGTAATACCTTGCAGTTCATCAAGCCCGGCTACTTTCAACACTTCAGCCAATCGTACATTAGACATAGTGTACGATTATATCACTTTTGACATTTTTTGTCTATGCGCTTGCTACGAATGCTTCGCGGATGCGTTCCTGGAGATCCTCGAACGATTCGATGCCGAATGAGATACGAACAAAATCTGGCACAACACCAAACTTACCAACAGAGCCCACTGGCTTGTGCGCTAGCCATGTGTACAAGCAGGCGATACTGTAGAAGGTGCCGAGACTTGGGCCTTTGGTAATGTTAAGTGCGTCAAAAAATCTATATGCTCGCTCCGGGTCATTAAATTTCAGGCTCATCAGCCCGCCGTAGCCTCCCTCGTCTTTTTTGACCGCGTCATATGCCTCTGTGCCAGTAAGAGACGGATGGTATACGGCTTCAAGTGCGTTGTCTTCGCCAGTCCATTCATCGTGAAGCCACTTGGCGATTTGTTCACCGTTTTCATTAATAATTGGCATGATTTCCGGGAAATAGGTACTGTTTTTTACCAAAGCCTCTGCGTCTTCGTACCACAAAGTGTCTTGATATGTGCTGTCCAGTGCTGCTTTTACTAGCTCGTAATGCGGACTATCTGGTCTGAGGACAATTGACCCCCCCATAACATCACCTACGCTAGAGAAAAACTTCGTCAGGCTGGTGACGCGCGCTACAACACTATCCGGCAGTTTGTTGTCGTCAATATTAAACATCGTGCCAATCGTGTCATCGATGACCAACGGTGCTCGACCATCAAGCATCGCATCAAGTTTGTGAAAGTCCGGGGTCCAGAGTTTTGGGTTGCCGGGGCATTCAGTGATAACCCCGCGGATAGGCTGATTCGATTCAAGCACTCCTGCCAAAGTGTCATAGTCACCATCCCGCATATCAAGGATGTTTTTACTTATATTCATACCCGGGCCAAACTTACGTTGCTCGAACGTGTCTGTGTATGGGAACCCAAACTGTACACCAGGTGCTTGGTCGCTCGCCACAATCATCGCCTGGTTCAAGGCATATATTGCCGCCATGCCCGTAGGGAACAGGTAAATGTCTTCCTGTTTGGCACCAGTGTAATGCTCAATCGTTTGCTTGATTGAATTCTCTGCCACAGTGCGACGCTCTAGGTCATTCTGCCCACGGCCTTCCAGCGTTGCGAGCGCCTGGCGCGAAGACAAACCCAACCCAGTGTGCTGCCATGCCTCCAAAGCCTCATCAGAGTCATGGAGCCAATACAGACCATCTGCCTCATGAATAACAGCATCTTCTTCATGACGCCCGTATCTTTGTATATAGTTTGCCGCTGCTTCAGCAGATTCCATGGTTGCGAATGGAAGGCTACTCAACGTTCCATGCACCTTGTGAGACAAGTCTTTCACGGTTGCTGGTATAACGAAACGTGGGTATCCGATTGGCAGCTTGCCATCTCGAGACAACACGATATCACCCAGCGCGTTGAATTGTTTTGTTATCTCAGAGGTAGGCATAACAACAGAACTTGGATGTTTCGTATTTGGGGGAACCGCAAGCCCGGTATCGGACTCTTTGGATAGCGGGTTAGCCAGAAGAGATAAACCGGGAAGTTCTGTGGCATCAAACTGAGACTCTACCTCTTCTTGAACCGCATCACCATAGCGAACACCCCATGCCATCACCGGAATCTCTTCGGTCGGTGTTATGTATGGTAAAAATCCTTCTATATCCACATGCCTGACTCCACCATCAACATCACTCGGGTCCATTATGGTAATGAGTGTGCCGTCTGGATGAGATTCGTAACCTGTAACAGTGGAGTAGTGAGAGAAAGGCTCTTTGCCTTCGCGACGTTTTGGATACGCAAGAATCACGTGTTCACCCCTGCGGAGTGCATTGTCAACTTCAGTAATTCTTCGGTCAAGATTTTGTGGCTCCGAACTACTTGCCAGGCGAGCGTCAAATACAGCAGTGATTGGAAGTCTGAGTTTTTCTGTCGTGTGGCTCAATGTTGAGGCCGGATAGAGCCCCGTGCCTCCTAACTCACCAGGAATAAACAGCCCGTCGTCTGTCATGAGGTCAACGATGTCTGATTCGGCTATGCCCAGATTGGGGTCCAGCTCCGCCAAGAAAGCAGCAGGGAGGCACGCACGAGTATTCTCCTGGATAACTTCACGGGGGTTGATGTTGCCAACAATTTCGCCAACGCTTGCCATATTGCAGCTATTTTACCCTTATTCTTCATATCCGCAAGCAATAGCGGCACGTCCACAGACGCTCGCATTCGCGCAATCGTCTATAAAATGTTAGAATTATCCCATTATGCCAGAGAGGTTTCAAGAATTAGCACACGCACCCATGGACGCTATCATGGCGGCCAATGCGGAGTGGCCGCGGTTTGCCGCAGAGCATCCGGGGGCAATAAACACGACGATTGGCGTGTTGATTGATCCCGTCGCAAATCACCCTTGGCGCCCGAACTCCGTTCAAACGGCTCAACGGCAGGCACTAGAGCAAACGCTTAGAAACGGTAGTTTTGGATACCAAACCCCGTTTGGCCATCAGCGATTCTTAGAAGAAGCAGGCCTGTTTGTCATGGGCGAAGAAACATACGATGCTCAGGATGACACGGTACTGGCGTGTCAAACATCAGGCGGCACCGGCGCATTGCGTACCGCTCGTGACATATTGGAGGGGCTGCTGGAGCCACAAGACGGAGCCATTCCTCTCGTTCTTGATGCTGGCTGGCCAAACCACCCCGCAATCTTTGACGAGCCGTTTGACATTACTTCGTACAATCATATGGATGCCCAAACAGGCGAGTACGACCACGAATCGGCAGTCGAAGCGTTCTCGGCGGCACCAAATGGGTCAGTATTTCTCCTGCAAACCTGCGGCTACAACGATGATGGCATGGACCGCACCACCGAGCAGTGGGACGACATACTTACGATTGCAAGCGGGAAGGACGCAGTTGTGCTTCTCGATTCGGCTTACATGGGCTTGGCCAATGGTCGCGTACCGGATCGTTACCCAATCGTCCAAAGTATTGAGCGCGGGTTACTCACATTCATAACATTCTCTGCGTCAAAAAACATGGGACTATACCGCGAGCGACTTGGCGGACTATTTATCGCTAACGCCAACACCCAGCTAGGGAACAAGCAAGCTGCAGCGTTGAAGCAGCTTATTGGCAATACCGTACGGAGCAGTGTTTCCAACTTGCAACACGATGTAGCCCATGCTGGCGCTATCGCATTAGCTTCACCAGAGTTTGGGGACGAGCTGTTCTACGCACGAGAGCGGCTCAACCAAACACGCGCTTTATTCGCTGAGATTGTGCAGGATATCTTTCCAGCGGTAGCTCATGGGCGAGGGTTGTTCACCAAGCCACTGCCACAAGGCTTCACCCCGACTCAGCAAAACCAGCTCAATGAGTCGGGAGTATTTGTGCTATCAAATTCACGAATCAATCTTGGCGGGATTCACCTAGACAAAATTGAGCAAGTCGGCACCGCCGTACTTGCCGCCCTCACAAGCACCAACTAAGTATTGTGTTTCTGGTTATTTTATTGTAGAATATCGTTCTATGTCCGTCGTAACCTCACCGGAATTATTCACTCAAAGCATCACATGCCCAATAGGGGTCACCATGTTAGAGACGGCCACACTCGATGACATTGTTGCTGTCGGTGGGGCAGAGCTTGCCATACGCGATGCAACTGTCGTGGATAAGCTTATACATCCTCAGCTAAATGATGTCATAGACCATGTAGCATCTATGATAGAAACCGGTCCTGCGGCAGTAAGCAGGAAAAAGCTATATGACAGTCATACGTCATTCTTCGAGGACATGGTTGACGCTTATACAGAGCTTTTTCCGCATGTCACGACTCGTGAACTTGGTGAGCCCTATAACGAACTCAGGCTCACACACCCGTTTCACCTGTCCAAGGGTGAGGAGCGCGGCCTTGAGTGGCACTACGACAAGCCGTGGGCCGGCATGTTGTCAGCAGCATTCAACGCAACCTTCTATACACGTACACCGGGCTGGGAATGGCTGGTTGCAAGCGCCTTGCAAGAAGAAGTCCCTGAAGATATAGCAAGCAACATCCAAATGGCTCGCGTACCGCTCAAAGTTGGCGGGCTAGTAATTATGGGGGAGTGGGCACGCGTAACGTCAGAAGGCGCGCCCTGCAGTGCAAGCCACAAAGTAGAAGCACCAGAGATAGACAAGGTTGGTTTATGGCTGCCAACACGCGTCAGCGAGCTGGTGTACTAATCAATCTACCAGCCACCACCACCACCACCACCTCCACCACCTCCAGAGAATCCGCCACCGCCAGAAAAACCACTACTACTAGAGCTGCTTGGCGAGCTAAATGACGCTGTTGTAGCAGAGTTAAAAGAAGACCCCAACGCGTTCGCCATATACAGCGTATTAAATGACGAAGCATTGCCCTGATACCAGTCTGGTTGCTGTGCGTAAATGTCCTTGAACTGCTCGCTCCATTTCTTCTCTAGCCCCATAAGCATCGCGTAGGGGAGAAGCTTTTCGTAGAGCTCGACTTTGCTGGCTGGTTGCGCACTGAACCGGCTTGCTCCCTCAGGGCTCTGCAAATAAGCAATTCTATCCTTTTCTGCCATGTGCATGTATTCTTTGAGCCCCTTCAGCGTGTCTCGTGTTTGCACGCCAAGTTCAGTGCGAGCAGGCATAACCGAACCAAAAATCATCACGATAACACCAGCAATAATCAGTCCAACCCCCAACGGTATTGCGACCACTGTAAAACAAAGCCCGAATCCAACGGCCAGCATTGCACCACCTCCGCTTATGTAACGAGTAAGTACCTTGTCTGGATTTGTGCGGAAGTAGCCCTGCGTAAACACTCGTTCTGCAACGGTTTTCTTCAACTCAGTACTGCGAGCAGCTAGTTTGTACTTTAAATCTTTGAGCTGTACCGTCTCACCAACAGTAAAATCTGGAAAGAATAACTTGACGACTGCCATTTCCATTTCGGGCAGACTAGATGGGTCCTTGACTAGTTTGATTGCGTATTCTTTGCCCTCTGGCTGCTCAATAATATTGACATACCGCCTGACTGCCAGGTCCACAATACTTGCGCTAATCGCTTTGTTGGGCAACGTTTGCTCCAAAACCATGGCGCCCTCAAGCACACTCAAGCCTTTGGGAGGCTGATACTCTGGGACAATTGTACCTTTGCCCGAAGCATCACGACCCTCACGACGCCATATGCGATACATCCAAGCAAACGCAACCAATGGTGGCAACACAATGCTCCCCACAAACAGCACGAGAATAATAATGCCGCGAACGACGGCTTTCATGTCTTTTTTGAATGTTTGCGGAGCAAAGCCCACTACCATGCTCAGCGTCTGATTACCACTGAGATTTTGAGCAGATGTTGTGATGACAGTTTCCGTCTCAGTGTTCGTGCGCTCAATCATACAATTAGCATCATTCTTTTGGTACCCACCGGCATAACAGCGCTGGTCTGCCTGCAAGCTCGAAGCCAAGTCACCAGGTATGTGCAGCCGAGCGGTGACCAGACTAAAAGGCTGTGACCATTGGTCTCCGTTGATATCCCAATACAGCTCATCATGGTCGTCGTAGAAACTCACCGCATTCCGCACACTATAATCAATAACATAGGTCGTGAGCCCATGGACATATGTATCAGCCTCACCGATGCGCAGTACGGTGTTATCGTTACTCGACGATGTAGTGTACGTGCGTGCGGCCCCAGCCCCGTCAGTCACACTTTTGATGTCGATACTCAGGTTATTACCTTTATATCGTTCTGGGATAGCACGAAGTATGCCATGATTTTGATTGTAGTCAGGGAACAGCGCAACGATAACCTCGTGCACACGAAGCTCAGATACGCCATTGGTATCTCTGCTCAAATAGTAGTCAGCGTCAAATGATTGAATACTGAAATTTGATGTATCTGCCGCGCTCACGGGCACGCTGCATAATAATGCAACTGCGAGGAATAAAATCACCAACAACCCAAGTAGACGTTTCATCACGCTTAACTATGCCAGCCCAGCCCAAATTAATCCACATGCATAAGCGTAGTTTGCGCAAACTACTTCTCATCCGTCATACTGGGCCGTATGATTATTCATTGGCTTATACTATTGGCGGCGGGTTTTGCAGCGGGTATCATGAATTCCGTCGCAGGCGGTGGTTCATTCATATTGTTTCCGCTACTTCTGGGCAACGGCGTACCAGTTGTCATGGCAAACGCAACAACAACGCTTATAGTACAGCCGGGCGTGCTCAGTTCGGCCTATGGGTACCGTGAACATCTCCGCAAACTCCCAAGACGCTATTTCATACTCATGATTCCGAGTTTTATTGGTGGCATAGCCGGTGCGTTCATACTCCAAAAGACATCCAACGACGTATTCGGCAAAATCGTCCCATTTTTCGTATTGTTTGCAGTTACGCTACTTGCTGCGCAACCTCTCATCAATAAACACGTCATCAAGCGCTCGGCTGCTCGGCCAAAACATCCACTTCTTGCATTGGCCGCGCTATCGCTCATGTTCCTGTTGGTCGCAACATATGGTGGCTACTTTGGAGCAGGATTCGGCATTATGGCTCTCGGGCTATTTGGCCTCACCGAGCTAACAAACATTCACCAGATGAACGGGCTCAAAAATTTGGTTGGGGCGACGTTTGGGCTTTCATCGATTATTTATTTTGTAATCAGCGGGTTAATCTATTGGCAAATGCTCCCGCTACTCTTGGTTGGCAATGTGGCAGGCGGCTATATTGGGGCGACCTATGCCAGCAAGCTCCCGAGCAACACTATCCGCATGGTCGCCATATCCATCGGACTAGCTATCAGCGTGCTACTATTCCGTAAATTCTACTAGCCCCTACGCAACCCAATACTATTGCTTTTTGGCAGCTTATATGATAAAATCAGAAATATGAGCAATCCCGGCGGAGAAGGCATCTACGATGGCAGCTCGTCATTAGGCGATGGCTTTGCTATGCGCGAACCCACTCCAACTCCCGAAGATCAGACCGTAGACCATGCAGTTCCTGAGGAGCTGCCCACAGAAGACACTACAACAGCACCATTCATCATCAGACACTTTGAAGTACCGCCAACCATTGAGCCGACTACCACGGCTGCTGAGACGCCACACACAATCCACGGCACCCATTATGAGATACCTGAAGGTCTTGGTATGAAGCTAGATAGAACTGGGATTTTAGCTGCTTTAGCAACAGCCTACACGTATAGCGCACCTCTGGCTGACATTACTCTGGAATACGCCCCGTATTTTGCCGAAAGGCCTAAGCCAAAGATCGACGGGTCAGAGTATGTTGCTGCTGCATTTGGA
>CALMSM010000041.1 GCA_937872425.1 uncultured Candidatus Saccharibacteria bacterium | reverse complement strand
CCCTATGATCGCATATCAATATATTATAACATTTATTATATTTCTATGTCAAGCATAATTATTATGCGGTCACAGTGTACGAGACCTAGCTTGAAATGAGCTGAAGCCCTTACCCATAAACTATGCTACCCTTTGGCGCTAAAAACAAAGAATGGTTCGTATGTTTCGTTATACCCTGGCTTGTCGTACTCGACCTTCCAGCCCGCCTCGCGGTAACTGTCTTCTACATCCAACCAATGTCTTGCATAGATTTCCGACCTGTTAAGACCGCCATCTACCAGGCGGGTCACAGCATCGCCCTGCTTGACAGTTGCTCTGCCATGCATGATGTTCTGAGCAATCAATGCATTAAACGTTGCAAATACCTCGTCCGGTATGAGTTCACCCTTAAGCTCCATAACCTCAGCGGGTGCGATTGGCTGAACCCGTGCCCCTGGTTCACGTTCCATGATGTCTCCTTTCGGTTAGATGACACCATAATCGTGCGCTCCAAGGACATAGAGATATAGGAAATAGATTTTACAAACCGAGAAATCTTATACCTATGCCGGAAGTTCGCGTGTAGTACCAGAACCAAGTGCTTCTGTTGGCTTCACCTCACGGGCAGTCACATCAATAGTACCGTCTCTTAGAACGGCAATCTCAAAGTCCTCAACGGCCCTACCAATAACTGTACGCATCGTTTCACCTGGACGAAAATAATCATGTTCATATTGGAATGAGCCGCCCGTGCTCGGACGAGAAGGCTGTGCTCTGCCCTCGCGGCTGTCATCATATCCACTAAGCGTACCCGACATCCATACGGCTGTTATTTCTGAACCATGGTGACCCGTCAGAGAAATGGAGTGAACTTCTGGTATAGAGAGGCCTATATCGTCAAACTTAATCTCATTACCCCAATAATTATCATATTGTTGCTCGCCGCTACTTCGTAATATTGACCTCACTACTGGTGTGCTCTTATCAATTTTAAATACTTCACGCAGTGCGTCCTGAACCATGGCTTCGGGCATAACGCATACCTCCACGAGCGGAACTCGTGTGTCTCTCGCCCGCAGCAGACGTTCATGAAACAGTTCTATCTGCTCACCACACGTTGAGAAAATGCCTTCCTCAATCTCGGTTAAACCGGGCGTACTTAGCATGTCTCGTCCTGCTTCTTGCACTCTTTGTACGATAAGCGAAGCGGTTAGTCTGGTTGGTTGGGCCAGCCCAGTATCTGTCCCCCATGGGATAGTAGGTGGGTCATGTTCTATGCCTGTCATAATTGCAAGATTATAGCATTATATCTTGTTTTTATCAATAGCTGGCCAGCGTCTGCTTTGGTATAGTGGTTGCATGGATATACCCGAGCAGGCAATTATTGTTGATGAAAACGACCGTGTGGTTGAATATCGAAATCGGCGTGATGTGGGTACATACGATTTGCACAGGATTGTGGCTGTTTGGATTGTGAATGCTCAAGGGCGGATTCTTCTGGCGCAACGAGCATTCAGCATGAGCAACCAACCTGGCCTCTGGGGGCCAGCTGCAGCCGGAACTGTTGCCAAGGGCGAAGAATACATAGAGACTGCCTATCGTGAACTATCAGAGGAGATTGGTATCTCTGGAGTAACCCTAAGTCAAAGTGGCAAATTTATGACCAACAAGCCATTTGACGAGGCACGAATGTGCGTAGTTTTTAGCGGTAACTACGATGGCAAGACGCTCTCTCTGCAAGCCGATGAAGTCGCTAAGGTATGTTGGGTAGACTTGGCTGATTTAAAGCAGGACCTCACGGATAACCCACAAAACTATGTTATCAACATGAGATACGTCATGAATTGCGTAGTCAACCAACCATAGACATTTACATTATTTATTGTATAATCTATTTCTATATATGGCTAAGAAGCGACGCATCATTGTTATTGGTCCCTCTGGAAGCGGTAAATCAACGCTGGTCGACCACCTACGTGCTCCAGAGTTCGAAGACCAGGTAGTAATCCCAAAGCGAGTAATCACCCTGCCTGTGCGCGCCGATTCGGACTCAAGAGAGAACAGAAACGTCAGCAAAGACAAATTTCAGCAAGAGCTAAGTGCTGGCCGAATCAAGCCGTGGTGGGAAAGACGGCTGGGGGACGACGAAGATGCGCATCATTTTTATGGGTTTGAGCGCGTTAACAAAAAAGACACACGCACACGCCTTTTTCTTGGCAACAACGCGCTTGTTGGCGCAAATACCCCACAAATCCAGCGCTTCATACAGAAGTCACTCATTGTTATCGTGCGGGCAGACCCTGCAATAAGGGGAGAGCGGCTTGACGAACGACTTCCAGGCATGGACTCAGCCGAACGCGTACAACGCATAGCTGATGGCTTGGGCAGTTTAGACCTGCTCAAACCACAAGGCATTGTCACCCTGGATACTAGCAATCAAGACGAGCGTGATTCCCAGCAAGCGTTTGCTGAAATTGTACTTGGCCATGTGCCTGCCAAGCAGCCAACATATGCCTAGCTCAACCCTAATTACTTTTTTGCGAGGCAAGATACTCTTGAACGCCCGCTAGCCAACCATCGATAAAATAGTCTTCTGGCTTGAAGGTATTAATATCAACCCACTCGAACTTGTCATGGTGGTTGCCAAGCGCAACTGCTCCGCCCTCGTAGACGGCATCATAGCCAACGGCAAAAATTCTCACCAGTTGGTTGCCCAGCCCATGCTCTTTGCGTTCAACTCTAAAGAAAATGTTGGGTCCGCCCACGCTATATTTAAAATCAGCTCCCAGCTCCTCACGCATTTTTCTTTCAATCACTGCTGGTAAGTTCGTTTTGAACTCATCCTTTTTGATGCGGCCCCCAGGCAGATCCCACGAATCAAAAATATCATGTGTAATCAGCAGCTTGTTGCCGTCACGAATTAATAACTTCACCGCAACAAAATACAAATCTTTGTCGTACGCATCCATGGACTGAACTATAA
>CALMSM010000040.1 GCA_937872425.1 uncultured Candidatus Saccharibacteria bacterium | reverse complement strand
AGCCAGCATCGTAGCCCTGCTCATTGACGCTGTTACGGGCACAACATCCACACGCAAAGCTCCCGCTGAGCACGTCCAACCGGCAGCGGACGGCAGAGCATCTGCGCCAACGGTAACATCGGGGCAGGCCGTTGACGTAAAGTCCGTCGTACCATCTGTTGGAGACCATGCGACGGTCATATCATTTATGACAGCTCCCGTGGATGACTTCAATATAAATGCAACTTCGTGCTCGGTATCAACCCCATCGTAGACCAAGTCTGGCGTGTTAACATCCACCAGCACACAACTCACCTTTGCCTCACCATTTATTGTATTTGGTTTGTTCGCCGGGAGCCCACCTGCTGCATAGCTGTTACATACTGTGTCAGAGTTAGCTGCGGGGGAATTCCCAGCCTGCAAAAATGCCTGTGCATCGTTGATACCCGACTCAGCTGCGTACTTAGCCTGAGATGCTAGCTGGCGGTCTAGACCCTGTCTAAGCTCTCGGCGGCTCACCTTGGCGAATCCCAAGACTATCAGACTCAATAACACCATAATAATCATCGTGACCACTATAGAGACCATGCCGGACTGGTTTGTTTTAGCGCGCATATTATTCTGTATCATGCTCATACTATCTTAGCCTCCTTGTGGCGTAGCTGACAAGCACGGAGTTGGCACAAAATTCTTGGCCCGCGCCGCCCTTACAGCCAAAACCGCTCAAAAGGTCATCAGCGCCGGCGGCAATGTTAATCTTGATAGACACTGATGATACCTGACCGGAAGAGTCTTTGGTCACCGAAGTAATCGGCGGCTCAAGAAGCCGCATCCTTGGGCCAAGCAGCTCTTTACTCGACGTTGTATCTAGGTTTTCTGCAACGCTTGGGCAACCAGTCGGTGGAGATGACACAACCATAGCGTGGTTAGTAACTCCTGGTACCACCTGGCGATTGACTTCATATGTATAGACATTGCCCCCTATACAAAAAGCTCGGGTTGGACTGTTTGTAGGATTTGGAACTTCGCTGTAATAGCCCCCGTTGAATTGGAAGTCATCCTTAATCTGATCCATCAGACTCCTAGCAACCTCTTGCGTTGCTCTGCTTGTATTGCCTTTTTGGTACATCCTGCCGACGGCAATCAGTGCTGACGCACACATCAACAACACAACCGAAAACACCAGGGTGGCAATCATCAGCTCAATAATCGTGAAGCCCTTTGCGTTAGTTCTTAACTTGCTCATGGGTCTATCCTAATTGCTAGCACGACTTCTTGTGGGCCAATACCACCCGCGCCGTCCCACCGTGTGTAGACGATAAAACTATTGGACGCTCGTTTGTACTCAATAGTTGAGTAGTAAATAATCCCTTCTGCGGGAGCAATATTACATGCTGCTGGGTGATAGTCGTTGCTAGCACTCAACGTATCATTGGCCAGCGGCGTTATGCCGCCACTTATATCAATTCTTTGATTTGTGCTATCTATGCAGAATGTGGCGTCTGAGGGGGGAACCACGCTTGCATAAGACGTTGATACTACGGCTTTTAGCCTCTCTATTTGTGCCTCGGTGACCTTGAGTGCCTCTACACGCTCCTCCGTCTGGCGAATACCACTTTGACTTTTACGCGCAGAGACAAATGCACCAGACAATATGACCGACACAACCAAAATCGCAATTAGCACCTCTACGATTGTGTCACCGCGCTGGGAGAGAATACGCCTCATGGCTTGCACCCCACATCATCAGCACTCTTTCCCTGCTTCACGGAGCTATCTGTGCTCAGATTTCCATTGACCCCAATCGTCAAAAGCACGTGCTGATCCGTGCCCCCGCTATCCATACATACCGTAATACCGCCCGATGGATTCAGTATGGGTAGCGGGGAGGTTCCCCGTAAAAGTGTTTTGGCGTTAGTGCGAAAATTTGCCTCAGATTCTTTCCCACCAGTGTTCGTAAGAGGGATGAGATCGACGCTTGTGGAGCCCGCTTGCAACGTGCCACTAGTAGAATATTTTGCTAGACTCGATACTACAGCAAACCCTGATACAGGAATCTTTGCCCCGCCCACCTGGTCTTGATAAAATGCCGAATAGATTTTTAGGCCACCGCTGAGCATGCGGTTATCTACTGTTCCCGTCGCAGAGCTTAGGTCCACTACAGCTTGTGATAATGATACGGGCTGCTGGCCCGTGCTAGGCGCGAGTCTTAAGCCAACAATATTGAATACGTTATACTTCGACGCGTCGGTATCTATGCCCAACTGAACAGCCTTGCCCACCATCATACATGCCTGATACGTTCCTTGCTCTTGCGTGCCATTACCCCATATAAAAGGAGCGCCGATGAGGTTGCCACAGGTCACGCCACCGCGACTCATAAAATAGCCCGTCGCGACATCATTCACTACGTCATCCATACCTGAACGTGCATCACCAATACTTTGAGAGAACTCTGTTTTAGCTTGCTGGCCGCTCATCATAATCATAGCGCTCACAAACAGGCCAGACGTCACCGCCAGCACAATGATTGTTTCCACTATCGTAAAACCTCGGGAATTCCCTACCCTTATCATACTGGCGATTATACAGCATAACCAGTTTGAGCAACAGGTGGTTTGTCGGATATGTATGGGCTAAAATGTCATGAACTGACGAGTATACCAATCAACTGCGCTCGTCCCAAACAAAACAATCACGATAGTTGCCACCATGAGAAATGGCCCAAACGGTATTTTGGTGTTTCGCCCTTGTTTGCCCACAATCATTGCCGGTACGCCCACCACACTCCCTAGTAGCGAGGAGAGGAATAGCACAAGCCCCGCCTTCAGCGGCGTGCCCACCACAAGCCCCAGCACGACTGCAAGCTTCACGTCCCCGCCACCAATCCAGGCACCACGTGATACCTGATATAAGCCCCAGAACAACCCCGCGAGTATAAGGACGCCGAGCAAGGCGCTCACAACCCCTCGAATTCCTGTACCTAGCGCCCATATCTGTAAGCCTGCATACACGCCCGCGAGTACTTGCATAGGATAGACAATCCTATCCGGCAATAGCATCCAGCGCAAATCATATACGCTCAGCATGACAAATCCCACTATCAGCACCATCCACATTGCTATCAGCAGCCACGATACACCAAAGCATGGCCCTAACGTGTACGGCCAGCACACATACGACAGAACGAACAGTGAAGCTGTGGCTAGTTCGAGTAACGGTGCCTGCCAGCCAATTGACTTCCTACAATACCGACACTTGCCAGCAAGCGTGACCCAGCTAAGTAGTGGCACCAAGTCATACCATGCCAACTGATGTCTGCAGTGGGCACACATCGAGCGTCCCTGGCTAATCGATAAGTCACGCTTCTCCTGGATCGTCCGCTTCTTGGACTTTGTTTGCTCATGAATGCGCCAACTAGTTGCTTCCACAAAGCTCCCCATACACAAGCCCAACACAAGAAGCATAAAAACTATCATTACTACATCGTAGCATAAAAAACGAGCCCAATTGGGCTCGTTTTTTATCAGTCCTAATTATTTACTATGACTCTTGGCACTGTGCAACTTTTGCACCACCGCTGCCTTCGATGTCGTAGAGAGCCACGACACTTCTTGCTGTAGCACCTGATGTGGTTGCAGCATTACCATTGCATTTGGCGTAATTGACCAGCGTCACTTTATCAACATCAGCTGGGTCGGACGGAGCAACAGCTGAAGTCTGCTTGGTCCAAGCAACGTTAGCAGCAGTATAGTAGCCGAGGCTTGGCTGCGCGTTAGTAAACGCAGTTAAGGTACCGGTCGCAGGGAAGCCACCTGCATTATTATTTGCATACTCTGTCACAGAGCCAAGAATCGCACTAATATCATTTTTACGCTGTGTGTTACGCGAGTTGCGCTGCAGAGCTGGTACGGCCAAGAATACGATGAGCATAATCAAGCCAGCGATAGCCAGTACAATCAAGACTTCGATGATAGTGAAGCCTGACTGCTTATTTTGTTGTTTGAGTTTCATAGTGCAAGTGCCCCTTTGCTATTGATTAATGAGCGTTATTTACGCTTATGGTTAGATGATAACGGAGCTATATGCAAAAAGCAAGGATATTTTGACTACTTTATTGCTCCTTGACCGGCGAGCCCATACACCGGCAGAAGTACGGCGGCAACCATAATGAATGCCATGACGCCCAATACAACCATAAGCACAGGCTCGATGATGGTGCTGACTGTCTTTATCTGGTCATCAACTTCTTTCTCATAGTAGCTGGCCGTTTTATCCATCATTTGCTCGATAGCACCCGACTGCTCACCAATACTGAGCATGTCTGGCACAAGATCCAAGAAATTAGAGTCGCCTCTGATTGACTCTGACAATGCCCGACCACCTTTGACCTTCTCGATAGCCGTACGGATTGATGCCTCAATATGGACATTATTGATTGAGCCTGCTGTGATCTCAAGCACCTGGATGAGTGGCACGCCACTGGCAACCAGTGTTGTTGCCGTGCGCGAGAACCGTGCCATGTAGACTTTCATAAACAGCGGTCCGAATGGTGGCATTTTCATCTTGAGCTTATCGAATATTCTTCGGCCACCAAGAGTTCTAATCCATCGTCCGCTCAAGAAGCCCAGGACTATAAATATGACCAGGACTATATACCACTGAGTTCGAACAAACTTAGATGCAGCCAATAGTATGCGAGTCACAAGTGGCAATTGTGCATTACCAAACCCTTCGTAGAGCACCTCGACCTGCGGCAAAACTTTGACCAACATAAACCCAACAACACCCCCCATGACCAGTAGCACGATGGCTGGGTAGACCATCGCTCCACGAACTTTGCTGAGTATCTCGGCGTCCTTTTCTTGCTGCGTTGCTATGCGTTCTAAAGCCTTATCAAGCGTACCAGACGCCTCACCAGCTTCAATCAGGCTGATATAGACACGATTAAAAACTTGCGGGTGTTTTGCTAGTGCCGAAGACAGGGCACTTCCGCCCTCGATGCTGGACATGACTTCATTAATGACTATGCCAAGTTGCTTGCTCTTGGTTTGGTTTGCAACGGTTCGTAAGCTTTGCAGTAGTGGCAAGCCAGCATTTATAAGCGTGGAGAGCTGTCGGGAGAACAGAATCTTGTCCTTGGCCTTAACACGCTTGCCAAACTTCCCAAAACCACCATTCGCGTCCTTGAGACTCAAGCTAATTGGAATAAGATTCTGCTCGTGGAGCAACTTAGCAGCTGACTGTTCGCTTTCGGCCTGAAGCTCAGCCTTAATCTTTTGGCCGGTAGCTGTGTCTCGAGCGGTATATTTGTATGTCAGCATGGACGGTTCACTATCCTCGCATTAGCCTATCTAGTTCGTCAATATCAACAGCATAGTTTCGTGCTTCGTCATAGGTAATTGTGCCGTTGTGGATGAGGTTGACGAGCGTTTTGTCCATAGACTGCATACCAAACTCTGCACCGGTCTGGATGACAGCCTCAAGCTGGTGGCTCTTGCCCTCGCGAATGATGTTACGCACAGCCGGGGTGGCAATCAAGATTTCGGCCGCAGCAATACGTCCCCCGCCAATGGTTGGGATGAGCCTTTGCGAACAGATAGCCATCAAGATGTTAGCCAACTGCGCACGAATCTGTGGCTGCTGGTGGGGTGGAAATACGTCAACCATTCGGTCAATCGACTGTGAAGCCGAGTTGGTGTGCAGCGTTGCAAAAACCAAGTGCCCTGTTTCTGCAATGGTGATGGCGGCAGAGATAGTCTCAAGGTCACGCATCTCACCAATGAGCACAACATCGGGGTCCTGGCGCAGGCTAGAACGCAACGCCGCGCTAAATGAGTAGGTATCATAGTGGACTTCGCGCTGGACGATAACAGATTTATTACTCTTGTGCGTAAACTCAATTGGGTCCTCGATTGTTACGATGTGTGCTGTGCGTTCTGCGTTAATTTTGTGCACCAAGCCAGCAATCGTTGTCGACTTACCTGATCCAGTCGGGCCCGTCACAAGGACAAGACCGCGAGGATAATCGGCAAATTTGTTCACAATTTGTGGCAGACCAAGCTGTTCAATCGTCATCATCTCATTCGGGATAAGACGCAGAGCTGCAGCCAAGTTACCACGCTCGTGGAATGCGTTCACACGGAAACGGCCAAGGTCACCGAAGGCAAAACTGAAATCAAACTCTTTGTCTTTGAGCAAAATCTGCTTCTGATCATCGTCCAAGATAGCAAAAATCAAGGCCTCAACAGTCTCCTCGGTCAGGACCTCTACGCCGGTAGCGGGCAGTAGGCTACCATCAACACGAATCATCGGTGGCAGGCCAACCTGTATATGAAGATCAGACGCCTTGCGCTTGATAACTTCCTCGAGTAATACTTCTATTCTTAATCCCGGCATGTGGTCACCACCCCCATTATTTTGTTATGCATTGTCTTCTGCTGCTACTCTGTTAACCTCTGCAAGCGTTGTCTTGCCAGCTAAAGCTTTGAGATAGCCATCGACATGCATGTTAATCATTCCCTCAGCTATGGCCGCTCGTTCAATCTCAGAGCTTGTTGCCCTCTTAAGGATAAGTTGCTGGATTGCCTCGGTGACTTCAAACACCTCATACAGCCCCAATCGTCCCTTATATCCACCAGGTGCTTCTGGACTGTCCACACCTCTGAACAAAGTATAAGCGTTTTCACCCCTCAAAGGCAAGGTTTGATACCCGAGATCTTTGGATACCGAAGCAGAGGTAGCTTGTTTTTCAGGTAGATATTTGCCAAGCGTCTTGTGAATTGCCTCTGTTTCGAGCTTATCAGATGCATATTTTTCTAACCCATCGTCTTGGCGCACCCGGCGCACTAGCCGTTGACCAATCACAGTGTGAACTGTGCTAGCAATCAAGAATGGCTCAATGCCCATGTCGAGTAGACGAGGCAAAATGCCGGCTGCGGAGTTGGTGTGCAGCGTCGAAAAGACTAAGTGGCCCGTAAGTGCTGCTTGCACCGCCAATGTGGCCGTCTCTTTGTCACGGATTTCCCCGACCATCACGACATCAGGGTCTTGACGCAAAATAGACCGAAGTCCCGTGGCAAACGTCAGCCCTACATCTGCGTTCACCTGAATCTGATTGACCCCAGACATTTTGTACTCGACTGGGTCCTCAAGCGTCACGATATTTATCTCGTCGCTCATGATTTCCTGGATTAACGCATAGAGTGACGTAGACTTACCCGAGCCAGTTGGCCCGGAGGTTAGAATCATGCCGTTTGGCCGCTCTATACCTTTGCGAATCGTGCGAAGTGCGCGTCCGGTATAGCCCATATCCTCGAGGTGCAAGCTAGTACCGCTTTTGTCCAGCAAACGAATAACTATTTGCTCACCCCAAACTACCGGTGATATCGCAATACGAAGGTCAATATCCTTGCCGGCAGCACGCACAGTAAACTGACCATCTTGTGGAATACGGTGCTCATCGATTTTGAGATTACTCAAAATCTTCACACGTGATACCAACGGTGCCTCCATCGCTTTTGGCAATTTCATGATTTCGCGGAGAACGCCATCGATGCGACAGCGTATTTTAAGCTCTTTCTCGAGTGGTTCGATATGCACATCACTAGCCCTATTTTTGGCAGCATAGTCCAAAATTGCAGACAGCGCCTTGCTGATTGGCGAATCCTGAACAATCGTTTTGATGTTCTTGTCTTTGCCACCCTTGCTTGACGCTTCCTTGACAGCCTGAGCCTCTGCCGCACTATCTTTGAACGCACTGTCCATACTCTCGTCAAGATTAAGTGAGTACTGCTTGAGTACTTGCCTAATGCCTTCTTCGCTTGCCGCATACACTTTAAGCGGCCGGCCAATTTTGTTCGACAAAAAGTCAACGGCCTGGATATTGTCTGCGTCGAGCATTGCCACAACAAGACGGTGCTGCATTTCGCCCAGCGGAACCGCCATATAACGCTCTGCTACTTCTTGTGGAAGCAGCCCCAGTGTCTGAGGGTCTATTCGGGCAGTAGAGAGGTTAACATAAGGTACTTTGGTAACATGTGCGATGGTTTTGGTGAGCTGCTCGTTGGATAGCACCTTCTGTTGAACGAGTAAACTCAGTAAAGGAGTCTTGCTATCGACTGCTTGTTTTTTGAGCGCCTTCAACTTGTCGGCTTCGACAAGCTTTTCTGTGACAAGAGTGTCCTCCACCTGTTGCTGTGTCGTAACAGAAAGCACGCTCATACCGACCAGCCCCGTAACAGTGCTCGAGCCTGGCTATACCTCGAGTATGGTAATGTCATCAAAGGTATTGTGCTCATTACCTACTCTCCTTCTCTGTTAGTTAAATGGCTGGTTGTTTGTATTGTCACCAATACGGATAAGCTGGGTCGGATTGATGGAGTCGCTATTGAAGTACTTTTCATCTGGCTGCTTAAAATCGGCACTAATTGGCGCAACAGTATCAACCTTTTCTTGCAAATTATTAGATTTGAATAGCAACCCCGACAAGAAGAACGACGCTACGCCGGTCACAAAGACAACAATAATAATAAGTGCGATATCTTTTTGTTTCATGTTATTTCACCACCTTTGTTGTAATCTCGAGAGTCTTCTTGGGCTGGTAGTAGGATTTTGCCGTAACATGGGTACGTATCTTGGAATCCTCAGCAGCAAGGGTCAACTTTACAATATTAATTGGTCTGATCGACTTACCAAATGTCTTGAGGATGCTCTGGATGGCGTCCGGGTTTGAGGATGCTTCAACTTCAAATGGCATCTCAATTGGCTTCGAGCTATCTACACTTTGCCCTTGTGCAATCTCATCATCAAGGCCGGTAATAGCATCGATTGAACCGCCCTGCCCCTTTATCATCTTTTCGATGCTCGAGGTAAGACCCGGGAAATCATATCGGCTGGGTAGCGCATCCAGAATAAGCTCTGCATTCTCGCCATCCTTGTCCCCCGTGCCACTTGGGTTGCCACCCAAAAGATTATTTGGTGTGTCATTGAATACCTTATACGACGCCTGGAGCTTACTTGCAGCATCATTATTTGATTTCAGTGTGCTTAGGGTCTTTTCTTTTTCTGTCACAACCCTGGATAGAAAACTCCGCTTGCCTAAAAGTGCCTTGGCCGACACCAGAGAAAACACCGTGATAAATGCAGCGATAGCCACAAAGATGACCATATTAGCCTGGCTTTTGTCTATTTGGATACGCTTAGTTGAGAGTGCTGGTTTTGCCATAATTGCTACTGGGCTCCTTGTGAGTCAAATAATGCGTTCGGCTTATCAAGCTGTGAGCGCGTAGTGACTTGGTTTGGTACGGTGAGCGCGACAGCGGATACATTTGAGAATATCGTAGACTCAAACTTGAAACTTAAATCATAGCCGATGGTGCCATCGGTGCCATTTGTACCGATAGTTCCTAGCACGACCTCAGAAAACGCGTTACCTTGTTTGCTGTCATCGTCTGCGACCTTGTAGGTCGTGAACTTAAGTGTGTCGACATAGGTGTTAACCGCACTAATCGTTGGTGCACTACCCTTTATCTTGATGGTCGATGCCTCGAAGTCCACTTCGACGTTAGCAATCGTGACGCCTGCCGGTGTCACCTGCTTGAGGTAGTCAAACACACGTGCCGCTTCTGGTTTGCTTGCATGGAGAGTCGATAAGCTATTGAGCTGGTTTTGGATAGTCAGAATGCTCGAGATATCTTCTGTTTCTTTGAGTTTTTTACTCTGAGTCTTTATGTCTTTGGTCAGGTCACTTGAGTGTTTTGCTTGGAACTGTACACTAACAAACAGCAGCACAAGAATGAGTAGTGACACTGCTGAGACAGTACCGGCACCCAGAAGTGTCAACCGTTTATTGCGGCGCGCACGAACAAATTCTAGCTTGACCGCTGGTAAAAGGTTAAATTGAATCATTCGACTCGCTCCGCTAAACCAACAGCCACACCGAAGTGACTCGTCAGGGCCATTAACTCATTCTGCCTATCCTGCGAAAAGCTCACGTTGCGCCATGCATTACCAATCTCGACACTAATACCAAATTTGTTGGCAATGTAGAGCGGGAACTCTGGCAGTAACGAACCAGCACCCGTAATGATAACGCGTTCAATCTTGACCGTATCGCCGTATCGCTTCTGGAAGAATTTAATCGATTTATCTATCTCACTTGCAAGCAAATCAACCGTGCCGATAACTGCATGATAAATCTGACCCTCAAGCTTGTCCTTAGACAGACCGAATTTCATCACAAATTGCTCGGCTTGCTTCTGGTCAATACTCAGGTTTTGCATAGCAGATTTGATAATCGCTTCTGAGCCAGTCGGGATAGAGCGCGTCAAGCGCGGCGCTCCGTTCATGGTAATAATAAGATCCGTGCTCGAATGGCTTACGTCTAGAATTAGTTGCGGCTGCATAGCATCAGGAGCGGAAAGCGCACGCGACACCGCCAAACTATCTGGCTCAAACGCAATAACATTCAAACCGATTGACTCGAGCATATCCAGTCTAGACACCACGAAATCATTGCCTACACTCGATATCAAAACTTCCGCCTTGTTTGGCTCAACCGGAGAATCACCAATCTGAGCCCAATCCATTGTTGATTCTGCAAGTGGTGTCGGTATGAGAGAATCTGCTTGATATTTGATTGCTTTGGCGAGTTCACCAGGCGCTAATCGGTCAAAATCTACCACCGCGGTAAACACTCGCTGTGATGGGAGTCCCACAACCACGTTCTTAGTACTTATCTTGGCCTGTGCTAATAACTCTTGGATAGCCATCAAGAGTTTTTGCTTATCTGTGGCCGATTCGCTCTGGGCGAGCTTAACGTCTATCGGAGTATAAGCATATTTGACCAGATTCTTGACGGGACCACTCCCGCTCAATTGCACCGCACGCACCGCCGTTGTGCCGATGTCTAGTCCGAAAAAATCTGAAACCCCACTCAGTAAACTCATAATTACTTCGAATTATAGCATAAGGGTCATGCTCAAGCGCAACCATTTTCTACTGAAACTATCGACCACTAGATGACCTGGAGTGCAGTCTGGATAAATGCGTCTCCGATATCTTCAGGGATTGAATCTGTTTGCGAGTCGACAACACCTTTGACGCGAGACATGGCAAGCAACTTGTTCCGGCCTGCACTTGGGATTGTTCAACCAAATATTAGCCCCCTCTTTCCATCCAGGGCTAATAGATAGAAAACGTTAGGTAGGCATTAGAATAGTTCCTGCAGCTGGAAAATTACTGCAGTTTTTCTTTGATAATCTCAACCACTTGCTCAGGTGCAACTGATGACTTGTCAAAGTATTCAGTTACTCCTGCCTGGAGGTTCTGATTCAGCACGTCCACATCCTCGCTAATCGTAAATGCAATGACGGGCAGGTCTTTACCCCATGCGGTTGCTCGTATCGCTATGAGAACTTCTTCACCGTACAGTTTCGGCATATCTTGGTCGAGCACAATCAGGTCTGGTTTCAGTGACTCGGCCGTAGCAAGACCTTCTGCACCGTCGGCCGCTAGTGCAACCTCAAAGTCGGCATCACGGAGTGCCCGCGCTAGCTCTAACCGGATAACTTCATCATCGTCAACTATTAAAACTGTTTTCATATCACTACTGTAACAGAGTAGGTCCTTGAGTTCTAGCGCTGCCCAAAAAATTATACCTGTTGCCGTCGTCGACACACTGTCGTTTAATAAAGATAGTGAAAAAAGGTGCAAACAAAACAATAACGTCATATTGGCTTCTTGTTATCTCTTGTGTTGTCTTGGTAGGCTTAGCAGCAACTATTTATTCTGGTGCTGTCGCTGGACAGAATATGAAGAACACTCTGCTGCAACGCTCGGATAGCCTTGCGGAGTTACTAGATACTGACCAAATTCAAAGCCTTAGCGGAACCGAGACAGACATAAACTCACCCCGCTACCAAGAACTCAAACAGCACTTTCAAAATCTCCGTGAACTCAATCCCGACATTCGGTTTGCCTACTTGCTTGGCCAATCAAGTGAACGTCCCGACTCATATTTTTTGCTCGATTCCGAGCCCATCAGTTCTGAAGACTACTCATACCCGGGACAGCCCTACCCTGAGGGCAACCAGGATGTAGCCAATCTTTACACAAGTGGTGAGGGCGAGATACTTCCCATCACAAAAGATCGCTGGGGATACTGGCTCAGCGCATTCAGTCCAATTAAAAACACTCAGGGTACGGTCATAGCCGTATTCGGGGTAGATATAGCCGCAAGCACGTACTATTCACGCATTCTTCTAACCAGTCTAGTCCCGCTTCTGCTAACGGCGCTAGTAGTGGGCTTGCTCCTATGGCTCAGGCGCAGAGCGATATACCAGCAGCAGTACCTCACAGAAAAAGCATTCTTCTTGAGTTTTGCCTCGCACGAAATTCGCTCGCCGCTCACAAGTGTTTCATGGGCAATCCAAGCAATTATGAACAAATCGATACCCCCAGAAAGGTCGTCAATATTCCTAGAGAGAGCCAACCAGAGCATCCACAATATTCTCTCTACCGTTGAGGATGTGTTGAGTTTACAGCGTACCGAAGGACTAGCCATGAAAAATCTCAACCTATCCAGCGAAGCCATTCATCCGTTGCTTAAATTTAGTATCGAAGGTTTATCCCTTACGAGCACCGAAAAAGAATGTGCTATTATCGACGACACCGACCCGAACGACTACAGCCTAACTGGCCAGGTCGACGTACCACTATTCAAGCGAGTACTCTCCAATCTACTAGTAAACGCAATGAAATACTCACCAAAAGGTGCCCCTGTAACCGTCAAGCTATACCCAAGTGGCAGCGGATGGAGCATTGCCGTCCACAACGGTGGTGATCCAATCTCGGCAAGCGATCAAGCCAAAATTTTTGAAGGGTTCTACCGCACCGACAGCGCAGAAAAAGGCAACCAACATGGAAGCGGCCTTGGTCTTATGCTATGCCTCGATATCATTCAGCGTCATGGCGGCAAGCTCGAACTTGAGTCTTCCCCAGAAGCAGGCACTACCTTCCGTATCAACATGAGTCATCAAGATTCTCAAAAAGCTCTATAGCCCAAGCTCATTCGACTACGTTCTGTGGCTTACCCCGTATAAATGCTTCGACATTATCAATCATGATAGTTGCACCATTTTGCATACTAAGCTGCGTGTTGTATGAAACGTGGGGTGTTACAACTATCTTTGGGTGTCGTAGGAACTTCTGATAATACGCATCGTCCGTGTCGCCCACCAATATCCCTGCGCAGTCCATGGCAGCACCGGCGATTCTGCCACTATCGATAGATTCTATCAGTGCACCCTGGTCCATATTCTCCGAACGTGTTACCGATACAAAATACGATCCATGTTTTACTGCAGCAAAGAATTCTTTGTCCAGGATATTGGTCGTGGTTGAGTTACTGCTCAACGTATCGACGACAACATCCGCGTCCCTCACCAAATCCAAAAGGTTATCACCACGCGCGAAATAACAAACCTCCATACCAAGTGATTCCGCAACCTCACCCACACGCCTACCAATATTGCCCTTGCCCAAAACGGTGAGTTTCTTGGTGGCCAAACCGGGAGTAAGTGGTGGCAAGCCGCCGTCAACACGGTAGGTATTGTCTCTGTCGATAAATTGTCCAAAGTCACGGGTCAGGTATATCATCATCCCCACAATCCATTCAGAAACCGCATATTTGTTCGCACCAGGCGCATTGGAGATGGTTACATGGTTTTTCTTCAGAACATCAAAGTCTTTGACAAATGCCACACTCACAAATGCAAACGTTACATAGACATCATGGAGTTGTTGGTAGACGTCCTTAAACCCTGCCGCACCCGAACATATAATATCGGCGCCTTTTATTCGCTCCAGATACTCAGCGCCATCTGCAGGCAACGTTTTATAGTAAGTCACATCACCAAGTGACTCCAGCCGAGCAAACTGTTCCTCGCTAAAATCCTGCTCGTTCGTCACAACAATTTTTGGCATATACCAATATTAACCCTCTATCTGTTAAAATACTACTTAATGAGTTTATCAATAGGCATGAACAAGACGCAACCATACCATTCAATATCACCTTTTCCATGCCCCCACTAGATAAAAGAACCCGTGGATACACCCCTAAATACATAAAAGAGCTTCAAGAATCCATTGGTGGTAACTGGGAGTAATAGCCCATCACCTTATTCACTATATTGCTACACTTAACTGTATGGCTAGACTATCTCAAAAAGCATACGACGAATTTAAGCAAATAAGCGATAAAAACGGTATAACGTACAGTTCTGACTTAGAAATGCAACAATCAGCTAACAATCTAGTTAGGTTTGTTGAATTGATGGTTGAACTTGACGCTGAACATCGGAGCTGGGAGCAAAGACTAGAAAAAGAGCCAAAAGGATTTTCAATACCCAGTAATGGTCGTAATTGTTCTTTATGTAAAACTGGCGTTCAGGGTGAGGTCTGGTACGACAAATGGGGTATGAAGTGTATGAACTGCCAAGCAGCACTGTACAAGAAAATAATACCAGGCTATGTTTTTAAAGATAGTGACAATGAACGTCACGTTACCGCCGCACAACTGAATTCAAAGTTTGGATTGCACCCTCAAACTATCAAAAAGCTTATACGACAAAAGAAATTAAACGCTCGTTTTGTTCCTAATGGACCGATTGTCTTTTTGAAAACAGATAATCCTAATCTTCCTGACATCATCAGCCAAGAAATGTATATCACCCCTGCTGACTGAAGTTACTCCACTTCTGTCATTGTGTCTAAGTTTACTCGTGCGGTCATAGCTGGAGAACCACCGAATATACTAGATAAAAGTGTCCACAATAATCTACTGTCCTTCTCTATAAACAGAATCACATCTTTTGGTTCTTCGGCAAAGTTCATGAAAATTTTGTTGCCAGCAGCGTAATTACCGTTATATTTTTTCAGGTGGAATCTAAGTTCAGGATTTTTTAGCTTTTCGTCTGTTACTGAAACAGTAATCATAGTTGAGCCGTCAGATTCTCTACTAGTGCCTTTGATTAGGCCTGTGGTGCAGTAGCTACCTTTTACCGTGCAGCCCTGATAATTATTACCTGGTAGTCCGGTTTTACTGGGTATGATAAATAAGGTTAGTAATACAACCAGAATTACTGCAACCCACCACCTCTGCTTGATATAATCCGCTGTTTGTCTAATTTTATTGTTCATAAGTATGTAGACATAGTATCACGGTAATAACAGATAGTAGCTGTCTCAATCTGAAGTTAAGCTCTAGTTACCCCACCCCCTAGCTCACTATAATTTACTAATAAGAGAAGAATGTGTATTTAATGCTTTTGGCCTTAAGCCATGATTCAAATTCACTTTGTACACTGAAACTATCATGGATAAGTTCTAAGAGAACTTTATTAACATACTTCGGCTCAACAGTAACCCAATACTCATAATCAATATCTCCGCCGTTTGGGGCAAGACGAGCAGTATTGCGTCCAATATCTGTTTGTTCAAACACAAGCTCACCTTTGTCGTTAATTTCTACGTTTCTATATCGCCTATCTCCGTCAGGTAAAATCAAAACTGCATATTCTATACTACCCATTACTAAGCCTTCTCTATGATATTCACTTCTCTTTTAAACCGAGTAATCAGAGCTTCTAGGTCATCAGCAATTACTAGGTCGGGAAGCCTGTAGCGTATAACCCGCAGTACTTCTTCGTACCACCATAATTGCCTATCCGCTCCTGCCTTAAAGCGTTCCCAAAGGCCATCACCAACTTCAGCATAATCCGTAAGCATAGACATTAGGTTGTGTGTCTTATCGGCACAGCTCACAATTACAGATTCGTCAGAAGCTTCTTCCTTCAAATGTTCAAGATAGGCTTCGGCACGACTCTGCCAGCTTGGCAGCGTACTATCTTTTGTTACACCGTAAACAATATCAGCTACCCTGTTCCCAAAATCCATAACCATTCGTTCACGAGGGTATTTGTCGGGTACGTCTTCAAGTATGTCGTGGAATAAACAAGCTATAAGTATATCTTCGTCCTGGGTGGCACTAGCTGCAATACACATAACACTATAAGGGTGGGTTATGTACGGCGTGTTTGAACCTTTTCGCCTTTGTTCTTGATGGGCAATCGTAGCAATGCGGATAGCCTTTTCTAATCTTGTTGTTACATTCATATTTTTCTCCTTCTTGGCCCAATAAAAAACGGCTCACGAATTAATTAATCCGTAGCCGCAATAGTCGCCTGTTGGCCGCTGTCCTACAGTAATATTATAGCACACTTCACTCAGTTAATCCAGCTTAAGCCTACACAAAAAGATGAGTATTAGGAGCAGTAATAAACTGTATTAAGCCATTTGTGCCTGAAAAATGGTGGTCAACGCCTTCTAATACAAATGTGTTTATTGGCGTTCTGCTATCTATGTCACAGAACTCGTTCACATCACTTATAGCTGGGTCTAAACTTCCATAAAGCACGGTAATGTCATCACCCTTAAACATACTTAGACCTAACTTCATCTTATCTAATCCTAATTTTGTTGCAGGGTTTATAAGTAGTAGGCGTTTAATTTCTGGGTATTCCCAGGCGATTTGAGCAATTACTGCCGCTCCAGCAGAATGAGCCATTATGCGAATCTCGGCTTCATTACCTTCTGTAATCGTAGGTAAATTAATGCTAATAAACTCCAACGCTTTTCTTATATTACTTTCCCAATGAAACGAAGTAATAAAGGGATTGGATATACTAATAACAGAAACTCTGTGTTCCTCTTGAACGCTATCGGCAATTCTGCGGTATTTGTCCTTGTACCCGTCTACTGAACCGTCAACACCAGGGATTGT
>CALMSM010000039.1 GCA_937872425.1 uncultured Candidatus Saccharibacteria bacterium | reverse complement strand
TGACAGCCGGGTGGCTGTGGAGTTCGACGGCGGACAATTTGCGCCCGGAGGTGGGCGCCACAACAGCGACGGGGACAGAGACAAGCTAAATCACGCAGCCGCCATGACATGGAAGGTGCTACAGTTCAGCAACCAGCAATGGGAACGAAAGCCGATTGATTGCATCGGCCTGATATGCCTAGCAATCACGAATGCAGCAAAGGAGAATCATGATGGTTAGCCGAGAAGTTCTTGAAGCCGAAAACGAAGACCTGCGGGACGCCGCCAACGCGGCGCTTATCCTGTTGGGTAATCTGCCTTTGGCAGACCAGGCAACCCAGCGGGTGCTTGTGGTCGTGCAACAGCTTGAGGACGCACTAAGCCAAGAGCAAGACGAAGACGAAGACGCATAGTACCCCCGCCGTGCCGTGTACCCCCTGTTTTTTGTCAATTTCGGCCATCGTAGAGGCGATGCGCCGAAAGCGGAGAGTGACATGCAAGCCCAAAACACCGACCCGAAGCCCACTCGCCAAGATGTGCTCGACGCCTATGCCGCCTGGGACAAGCTGAATGAGGATAATGGGCAGTGTGAAAACTGCCTATTGACAAATCGCCCTCCGAGGTGTAGACTGTAGTTGCATGGTTTGCTCCTCCTTTCTATGTTTGGCTACGGGTGACGGGAACGGAAAACGCCAGCGGCATTGAATCCGCTGGCGTTTTCTGTTGCCTTGCAGCTATTTTTGGTATTGACAAATTCTGCACAGTCTGTTATACTCTGCGCAACGGAGGCAAGAATGGAAGAAAACAAACAGGAATGGTTGACAGTGGCTGAAGTGGCCGCCGAATTCAACGTGTCGAGGAACACGGTATACGGCTGGATTGATCCGGCTGACGGCGCCAAAACGGCGCTTGTCGCCTATCGGCCCAGGGGTGGCGTTTGGAAGATTCACCGCCCCGACCTGGACGCCTTCATCGCCGCCGGGCGCAACGTGCCAGAAGCGGCGCCGGAAGCAAAGTAGGCCGCCATGCGATTCAACATCCACATGGATGAGTTCGGTATCGAATGGGCCGTCACGTCATCCGGCATGACGAGGATGTTTCGACGGCGCACCCTGTGGATTCGATTCTCCGCATGGGTGCGCAAGGCGCTGAAGGTGGTGAGACCATGAATGACATTGTGACCGCAATCCTGCTTTTGGCCGCTGCGCTGTTCGTCCTGGCCTTCATCGGCGGCGCCTGCCGGATTGGGACAGGCGACGGAGAAGGTGGGGAGTGAAACGCCTTCTCATCATCCTGGCGCTGCTGCTTAGCGCCTGCACTATCCCCGGTGCAAGCCGCTCACGCTCCGCCCCCGTCTACGGCCCCACCTGGCCGCATGGCATCTGCGACTTGGTTGACACCTGCTGGCCTACGGACGGTGCGCCGTGACAGTGCTTATCCCGGTTGACGCCTGGGCAAGGCTGGCCGCCGCCGCAGGGTACAATGCCAGAGGCACGCACAGCGCCCGAGTTGTTGCCGAGCATCACCTGGGTATGTTCCTGAGCATGGTGAGCCAGAGCGGCAATGCGCCGCTGGTCACGATGGACGAGGCAATGCAGATGATGCAGGCGGTGGTCGCTGGCGATGTAGGTAACCTTGATATTTCCAACATGGACGACGCCGAGCTGGAAGCTCAGTATGACGCCGTCCTGGAAGGCAATAAACCTAGCCAGCCCAAGCCGGTGAAAAACATATTTCCCGAGGTAATCTTGAGTCCCGATGGATCCCAGGTAAGCCTATCGTTCCCCAAAAAGCCCAATCCGGCGGTCTTAAGTACTCTCAAAGCCAAGGGTTTCAGGTTTAACTGGGACACGTCTTCCTGGGTTGCACCTAATAACGGCGATAACAGAGCTTTCGCCGAGAACATTGTCGATTTCGCCAGGCAGGGTCAAGCAGGAGCTGCGCCAATAATTACGGATCTTATAGATTTGTTAACACACCCGAACCCGTTGCCAGATGCCCAGATGCCTACCCAGCAGGACA
>CALMSM010000038.1 GCA_937872425.1 uncultured Candidatus Saccharibacteria bacterium | reverse complement strand
GGCTGACGCAATCAAAGGCTTGACTGATTTGCAACGTCAGCAAGCATTGGGCGGCAATGAGCGCGCGCGCGGGCCGCCAACTGGCAAAGCAATCTCAGCAGACCGCGCAAGCCGAACAGGACCAACAGGCGGTATTGCTATGACCACCACCACCACCACCGACCGCGCCGCCCTCGGCAAGCGCCTGCGCGCTGCCAGGGAAGCGGCAGGACTGAGCCAGCGTCAGGTAGCAGCCAGGCTCGGATACCACCACCCAACAATTGTATGGATTGAACAGGGAACGCGTACCGTCTCCTTCCTGGAAGCCGTGCAACTCGCCCATATTTACGGCATTGAGGTTATGGCTCTATTGGGAACCGCTTCGCAATCTCAGGAAACGCCTGGCGATCCTGGCGTGCCGCTTCTGCAACCAGCGACCGGATAAGAGCCGATACGGTGGGAACGCGCCGGGTATGCAGCAGTAATTCAATGTCGGCGCGGGTGTACTTGTCAAACTTAAATGAGGTCTTTCGTAGGTCAAGGTCGGTGTCATCAGGCATATAGCCCCCTTATTGGTGTCCTCTCTAGAGTATATCATAAGTAAGGACTAGGTACTACGTTTGTAGGCTTGTTGTATGCTAAATGTAGGGAAGTAAATCAAATGTATGGTATTATTAGGGTAGTGGTAAGGAAAACATACCGCAACCCAAAGGGGATAATACCATGAGCCGCCGACAGACCACCGCCCAAAAGTACGCCGCCGATGTTGCTCTTGTCCGCAACTCTATCGAGGCGATGGAGCGGTTCCTGGACAAGTACCCAACCGACCGCTTTAACGCCGACCGCCGCCGCCAGTTGGCGATGCTCAAGAGCAAGTACGCCGACATGACCGCCTCACAGCGGGCGGCGTAAGGGAGAGAAAGATGCCAGCATACCAGGCCCGCAACGGACGGATAATAGCGCGGGGAAGCGGTGGACAATTCCGCCGCTTTACCCTCCGCGACCTGGGGGTCGCGGACAGCGAGCTACAGAAAGGCGAAGCCACTTGTGCGAAGTGCGGCCACAAGTGGTGGCCCATCCTCAAGGTGGGGCGGTGCCCCGAATGCGGAAGCGAGGATAAGACAACATGACCAGCTACACACTGACCGCTCACGAGGCGACCTACAAGGTACTTGGTCCCAACCGGGAATCCTATCACGGCGGCACGACCGTGGTCTGGACCCCTGGCGAATGGATGCCCGAAGTCAAAGGAAAGCTCAAGCCTTGCCACCGGGGGTATCACCTGTGCCGCAGGGCGGACCTTGTCAACTGGCTCGGCCCGACGATCTGGATCGCCGAGTACGAGGGAGACCGGATTGATGTGGATAGCCCTCGTGATCAAAGCAAGGTGGTTGTGCGCCGCGCCCGCATCGTCGAGCCGCTTAACTGGAATGAGCGCGTCATGCGCCTTTTCGCCTGTGACTGCGCTGAGCAAGTGCTGTCCATCATCGAGCGCGATGCGCCAGACGAACGGCGACCGCGCCAGGCCATCGAAGTAGCGCGTCGCTTCGCCAATGGCGAAGCGACGCAGGAGGAGCTGTCCGCTGCCAGGGCCGCTGCCTGGGCCGCTGCCTGGGCCGCTGCCAGGGACGCTGCCTGGGACGCTGCCAGGGACTGGCAGACAGAGAGGCTGCTCTACTATCTCGAAAAGGGAAAATGACATGACCAGCTACACACTGACCGCTAATCAGCTTTTCCGCCTCCTCGTTGACGTGGTGGACCTCGCCCGCGAATACGAGGACCAGCACGGGTATGAGGCAGACGATGCGCGCCGCGCGGCGGTGTGCGAGGCCATTGAAAGCCTGGATGTCACCGACGCCGAAATCCAGGCGACGCTCGATAGTCTGACCGCGTAAGCACAACAGGCCGGGCCACGAATGCCCGGCCCGATAGGGAGTAAGTGAAGATGAGTATTAAGGCCGTTCAAGCCGTGTGGGAACACTCAGAGCAGGTCGGCAGCCGCCTGTTGGTGCTGTTGGCGATTGCCGACTATGCCAAAGACGACGGCTCCGGCGCTTGGCCTGACGTAGACACCCTCGCTCAAAAGTCGCGCCTATCTGACACCATGACGCGCAACATTCTAAAAGAATTGGTAGAGGACGGCGAGATCGTCATTCACGAGGGCGAAGGGCCGCGCGGCACAAACTTGATTGACCTGGCCCCTCGGCTGATGAGTGGCAAAACCAAAGGGCCACAGCGTAAGACCCGCCCGAAGAACGGCACGGGCAAAGGCTGGAAACTCCCCGAAGGAAACCCGTATTTGCCAGAAGGAAATACGGGTTTGGAAATACGGGTTTCCACTGAGGAAATACGGGTTTCCCAACCTGGAAATACGGGTTTCCCAAGTGAAAATACGGGTTCACCCAATCCGTCATTGAACCGTCATTCTGAACCGTCAGATGAACCGTCATTAGCGGCTGACGCCGCCAACGACCCCACCCCGCCTCGAAAGCAAAGACGGCCTAAGACCTCAGAGCCAGACGCCCCGGACAAACCCAAAGAGCTAACGCCACAGCAGGTCCTCGTTAAGGCATTCGGGGGAGCGATGCACATTAATCCGACGCTGAACGCGGGGAAGATCGCCCGGCTCATAGCCGACTTGCGCAAGTCGGGGCCTGACCCCACCCCGGCCCTCGTGGAAGAAAAATATACCCGCCCGGATAGCTGGCACTATCGCCATGATTGGCGCGGCAAGCAAGGCCAGCCACCCAACCTCGCCAGCATTCGTGAAAGCTGGGGGGTCTGGGCTGAAGCCGCCCCGCCGTCGGGCAACGGCAAGACCAAACCCCGGCGCGTCCTCGGCCCCTCGATGTTGGAC
>CALMSM010000037.1 GCA_937872425.1 uncultured Candidatus Saccharibacteria bacterium | reverse complement strand
CGGAAAACAAGTGGAATACCCGACCGACGGCGTATTTGTGTTCGTTGGTCTACTGCCGAATACCCAGTTCCTCAAGGGTTCAGCTGTAGAGCTTGATGACATTGGTCTGATTAAAACTGACGAAAACCTCGTAACATCTATACCAGGCGTGTTTGCTGCTGGTGATGTGCGCAGCGGCGCTACAATGCAGATAGCAAGCGCTACTGGCGAAGGCGCAACGGCCGCACTCAAAATCCGAGAATACTTAGAGAAGAAATAATGACACAAGCGGTCATATATCATGCCGTACCGGAAGACATGCAAGGTACTGTGCTGTACCCGCGCAATGAGCTTGCAAAAATCTACCCCAAACTGGCTGCCGTGTACACTGCGCAGTACAAAGGTCGCGAAGAAATGGCTGCAACACACATCCCAACCCTTGACTGTAACTGGGGCGATGTATTGTTTATGTCGCCAGTCCATCCACAGGTCGTAATCGATACGATGCGAGCGCACGGGGCGCCTGCAAATTTCAAGCTCCGGGCATATGAAGTTCCGGTTGACATGCTCGATCTGGATAAACTGACCATCATGATAACTGTGGCGCTGGGTGACGACGGCAAACAATTTGTACCATACGACGACACAAAACTCCAGCAGTGGCAAAATATTCCCCAAATAACCCTGGATTACTATGACAAAATGGTTGCCCTAGGTGAGCAGCCCTTTACGTATGGAGGCATTCCTCACTTTCTGTACAAAGGGACGCTAGATGTATCGAACCTAGCGATTATAGAAACAAATACCTAGTACCTAACCAGTTGGAGCAAGTACTTTACCGGCAGGTTGTTGGAGTTCTTCCCAGAGGGCACCGAGATCATCAAAAGTCGTGTCTTCATATGGTTTAAGGTAGCTCTGTCGTGGTGCGATACCGATCACATTTACCTTACTGCCGACATCAACCCAGTAGCCACCCTCGAACAAAGCATCACACTCTCCGTTAGAGTTTAAGTCAGCATCTAAAAGCGCAACCCGCACCACAAAAAGCGCCGTAGGATTCGAAGAGATGTTCTCGATACGCAACGGTGCTTTGACTGCCTGAACCTGCTGCCGGTTGGGCCGAAGCGCAAACATTGCCGTGTAGAGCTCTCCAGCGATAAATGATGCTTCTGGTAAGCGCTGTTCACGGCTTGCATCGTATTCGGCTTGGCTTATTGCGCCTGATTCTAAGTAGCTCATAAAAAATAACTATAACAGGTAAATATACTAAAATCAATAAGGATGGCAATCAGAAGTCGGTTTGCTTGTATCCGTCGAAAAAATCAAAAACGATGTCTGTTGGGTTTTTGCCGGCCGCGAGGAGTTGCAGCCGGAGATTCATGACGAAAGGCTCGCTTCCAGACAGGTAAATCAGACTTGATGGCCTGTCACTACCGAGTATGCGCGTACAATCAATACGTGTCGGCGATATGATTCGAACGGGGTCAAGACCAGGACAACCATCAATGACTTCATCAAAGAGCAGATTCTGTTGTGACCGCGCCGCATAGAGTAGCTGAAGGGGGCGTGTTTGGTTGTGCTCGGTGAGCCATCTCATCATACCCACAAACGATGCGATACCGAGCCCACCGGCTACGAAAATAAGTGGTCGAGAAACATCACGGGGCAAGACAAGATCCCCCATGGCCTGACTAATGGTAATGGCTGCACCCTGTTCAAGCTGCATCAATTTTTGTTTGTAGCTGCTGCATGGACTGGGAATCTTAACAGCGAAGGAAAGCATCGGCTCCTCTGGGAGTGACGTCAGGCTGAAAGTGCGGCTGTCCCCGCGTGAGCCTTCTGCCGGTAGAATTGTGACACTGAGATACTGCCCGGGTTGATAGTCGACAGGTGTTTCGGGAGTCAAAAAAAACTCCCAAACATCACTAGATAGTTGCATTTTGTGCTGAAACGTCGCCTGCATAAGCGCTACACTTTATGCTTTTGACCAAAGCTTCGTTTGACCGTAAGCCATGGGTGTTTGATGAACCATTCGGGGTGGTCGGTGCAGACGCCGACATCAGGATAGAGCCAGCCGATACTACGGCCGAGTGTTTTGCTGTTGATTGTGTACACATACAAGCTGAGCTTGGCGCGTTTAATCATCCAGTATGTTAGGGGGTTAAGTAGCCAGAAGTTGAGCCCGACACCATCGAAGTGTCGATGTTTAGCGAGCTGGATAATGTCAAATGGTTTGGTACGTTCCAGTGCAATTAAAGGGTTTTTTATGCCCGCATCGCGGAGTTTTGTGAGCTCATCGTGTTTGAACGATGCGATGCTGATATCTCTGTGTGAGTGCTCCGTAAGCTCCTCGATAAGTTCGGGCACACAGTCGGTTGATTTTATCTCTACGATAACTGGAATATCGCCAACGGCCCGCAAGGCGCCGTCTAGTGTTGGGACGCGTGATTGTCCGTCGCTGAGCGTGATATTCTGGAGGTCTTTGAGGTCAAGGTCGGCTATTTTGACTCGAGCATTACCGATACGCTCAAGGTCACCATCATGCGACACAACTAACCGTCCATCTTTGGTCTTGTGTATATCAAGCTCAACGGCATCTACACCCAATAGGCGTGCTAATTCGAAGCTCGATAACGTATTTTCTAGAGCTAGCCCCGCGACGCCACGGTGTCCAATGATTTTCATCTGCTCTTAGTGTACAATATATAGCAACGTAAAGGAGTAAAACATGGCAGATTTTAATGTAGTTCTCGACGCAGGTGATGTAGCGGGTGGTGTGATTAACACCGTAATTGAGATTCCAAAATGGTCCACGCTGAAGATTGAATGGAATCGCAAGCTTGCGATATTTGAGCTCGACCGTGTCGAACCAAGTATCTTTGCCAAGCCAACCAACTATGGGTTTATCCCTCAGACACTAGACGAGGATGGTGATGAACTCGACACACTTGTCATCACGAATGACCCAATCCCGACTGGCGTGTATCTAAAGGCTCGCGTGATTGCAGTCCTGAACTTCGAGGACGATGGCGAGATGGATCACAAGGTTGTCTGCGTACCGGACGACGATCGTAACACGGGTGACCAGATTACATCACTTGATCAGCTCCACGACCAATGGAAGCTCAAAATTGAGCATCACTTCAATCACTACAAAGACCTCAAAAAGCCCGGTAGTACAAAAGTGTTGGGCTGGGGTGATGCTGCCGCTGCCAAGGCAATTATCGAAGAGTGCGTCGAGCGCTACGCAAAAGAAGCCTAGACATGACCAACGAGTGGATGGATGAAGCAGAGAATGTTATTGTGGGCTGCTTTAAATCTGTGCGACCCATGCTTC
>CALMSM010000036.1 GCA_937872425.1 uncultured Candidatus Saccharibacteria bacterium | reverse complement strand
CTACCGTTGTACGTCATGGCGACATGCGTCCAGGTGTTCGCCGTGATAGCGCCGGCAGCGTTCGTTACCTCAGCCGTTCCCCAGTAGCCCGACAGTTGCCCGGATGACACGAGCATATAAATTGCGCCCGCCGTCGTGCCGGAAATGCGCATGATCGTTTGCACGCCTGCCGAACGGTAGACGTACACCCACGCCATCACTGTGCCAACTTCGTCATGGATGTTTCCCGATGTCGGGTAGGTCAGTTGCGCCACTGTGCGCACACTGGTTGATGCGTGCGCCGTGCCACTCCACGAATGGCCAGTGCCGAGCGAACCGTCGCAATACGGCGAAGCGAATCCAGCCTCTTCCAGTTGCACAGCGTCAACCAGCGTATAGTGCGCCGGCCCGGCCAGTAAATCACGCAAAAACAGCGTGATGCTGCTCAGCGTCTTTGCGCCGTTGGTCGTGGCGCTAACGCTGATGCGTGTCCATTCATTTGTGATGGTGTGGTTGTATGTCGTGTCGGTTGTTGATGCGTCGGTGTACGTGAAACGCATCGCTATGCTGATGTTCTTGCCCACGTCCGTGCCGGTGTACGCCCGCACATAGGCCGACGCCGTGTAGGTACTGGCGACGGATGTACTGTAGCTGGCATACGCTCCGCTGGTCGTGCTGGCGACATGCGTAATGCGCATGGCATACGTGCCAACGTAGGCGTCTACTGTCGTCTGGTCCAGCGTGGCCGAAGCCCAGGAACTCCAGCCGGAAACGCCCGTCTCAAACGAAGGATTCGTGATGTAGTTGGTCAGCGCACTGGCAAATTGCGCCGACTTCGTGCCGAACTTGCCAGGTCGGTAGATGACGCCGCCGCTTGTCGTGGCAACCTGCCCCATGTGGCCGTTCGGCTCGCCTGCGAAGTTCGTGGCGAACGGTTGCCGCCCGTCGAAGTGGGAGAGTAGCAACACGTCCTTAAGCTGGATGGCGTGCGGCCCGACGAACCAGGTAGCCCGGCACGGCCCCACGATGTCAAGCGCAAACTGCGGGTCGGGAGCGCCCATGATGCCCACGTTCCCGCCGCTAGAGTCCACAAACAGCACCGACGAACCGGCATAGCTGCCCGACCCTGCTACGGTCAGGTCGCCGCCGTTGGTCACGTCAACCGAACCCTGCACCGCCAACGATTGCAGCGTTAGCCCGCCGCTTGCCGTCGATGCCAAGATGGACGCCGCTGCACCCGGATTCGATGACGTGGTAATGGCGTGGGTATGGTTGCTTGCCGCATTGTTGGCTGTGGCAACCGTCAACGTTCCCGGCGTGGTCAGCGCCACGCTGTCAGCCGCTACCGTGATGCCATTCCCCGCACCCACCGCCAGCACGCCCGCAGAATGCGTCAAGCCAGAGCCGGCCAGCGTGCTGACGTTCTGCCATGCCGCCGCCGTGCCGCTTCCCGTGCCGATGTACTGGTAGTTTGCGCCTGCCGTGATGCCAACGCTGTCAGCGCCGACAGTGATGAGCGTTCCCGCTCCCACGTCCAGCACGCCCGCATCGTACGTCAACCCGTCGCCGGCCATCGCAGCCGATGCGCCGCTACCAGGCGAGCCGGACACCGTGACGCCGTTCAGGATGGTCGTGCCGGTTGCCTTGCGTGTGTCAATGATGCGCCGTGCGGTTTTCTTTGGCATTATCCCGCCTCGTCGTCTAGCCAGATGGCGTCAAATTCGTATCCGAGCAGCAAACCGCCCGGCGTTAGCCATCCGATGCTGTCCAAGTCATACGTACCGAACGCATCGCCCGTACCGGACAGGCTGATGTCATCCTCCACGCCCGCAGGGTCAATGAGCAGTGCCGATGTGCTACCGTTGCGCCGGTAATGCAGGTATCGCTTCGTCTTGTAGAATGCCCATTGCGGATGCTGCCCAACCTGCGCGTCGATGGTTGCGAACTGCCAGCCGACAGCGCCTAGGATGGCGTAGGCGGCGTTTAGGATGCTGGCGTACTTGTCCACGTTCGTGTCGTTTGGCAGCGTGTCGCCCTCTGCCCACGTCGGCGCATACGTTGCGGTCGGCGCTATCGTCTCGACGATGAAGCCAACCATGACGTTACCGTTGTTGCGCCGAAACTCAAGCGAGTAGAAGTCGCCCACAGCCGGCCCGCCGCTTACGCCCGACAGGTCGATTGTCTTCGTCGTGCCGGACGGATATTCTGTCGTGTCGGTTGCTACGGCCAGTGTCCCGTTGACAAACATCTGCACGGATGGCGAGTTGGTCGCAACGTAATTCACGTTCAGGTAACGTTGTCGCCGGCGCAGTCGGTAATACTGCGAATCCGTCGCCCGCAGCCACGTGCAAGATGGCGAGTTCGTGACCTCGGCAAGCGATGCGATGCTATCCCGTAACGTGTTCAACTTCGTTGCGCCGACAACCTCGGTCGCCGTCCACGTCGGCGGTGACGTGTAGCTTCCCGTGCCGGTCGGTGACGACGCCGACGATTCCCGCAACTCAATCAACCTGTACGCCGTTTCACCGGAGCAGGTCACGAGGATGTTGTACCACGCACCATCGGTCGGCGGTGCTGTAATGCCGTGCAGGTCTATCGTCGCCGTGTATGCGCTCGTGCGTGCCGTCGTATCGACTAGCTCATTGTTGCCGTTGACGTTGACAGTCAGCGTCGGCGAGCCGGTGTTGTACCAGGTGACGTGCAGGTATCGGTAGCGATGGCGACAGTAATAGGTTTTGTCTTCACCCGTCTGCATGAAAATGGCAGTCGGTGCCATCGAAGCGCCTTTGATGGCGTTCACAATGTCCGTGATTTGGTTCAGCTTGGCGGCGCTCAGTAGTTCGCCATCCTGCCATGTGGGAGCGACAACGACGGTCAAAAGAACACCCTCCGACTGCTGCCAAGTGCATGAGTACCCACTACAAAATAGTTGCCCGTGTTCGGGTACAGGTTGCTTACCTGGATCGCTTCAATGTCCTGCGTGAACCCGCCCGCAAACGACAGCGACCACGCAATGCCAACAACGATGGCCGCCGTGCTACTGCTCAGCGTTGACGCATCCGTCACGGTGATGCGGTCGCTTAGCCGCAGAGCCGACACGCCTGGGCATTGTGACAGGAGCATTGTCACTCGTGGCCGCTCCAGCCGGCGCAGCATGAATTGCGCCAGCGTGCCAGCATGAGCGGGCGTCTGGATGTAGGGATTGCCACGAATGCTTTTGGTGCGTGTGCCACGAGTGGTAAACCATGACGCATTGACGCCGTGGCTTGTCGAGTTGCGGGTTTGTTCCTGTTCCGGCCCGCCGACAATCGGCACGCCCAACACCCGAAACGATGTCAGGTATGCCTTCTCCGTGCCAGAGTTCGTAAATGAGAACTCCGCCCGCTGTGCATAGTAGGTGACGGTTGCACTTATGCTACTGGTCGCTGTCCAGCCGCCCGCCGTGCGTGCCTCAAAATCATAGCCGGTGACGGTGTAGACCGGCGTGTCATAGCGTGCCACAAATGGCGTGGTGACGCCCGGCTCAATGGCAATCTGCGCATCGGATTCCCAAACAATCTCAGCACCGCCTTCGATGCGCGGTGCCGCCTCGACAGTGACCACGTTGTAGATTTCCGTGTCATCGTAGCGGATGGACAAACCCGCCATGCTGTCACGTGTGAACGTCGCTTGGCTTACCGTGCTGCGTGTCGCCGTCTCCCAGTGCGCCAGATTCTCATAAACGAATTCGCCGTCCGGGTCAGCGTAGAGCCTGCCACCGCACGCCGCCGCAATGTTCCATGCTTCCTCAATCGGTGACTCATCATCCAGCCACGCATACGGAATGCGGAACATCGGCGGGTCTAGCGTGATGTCACTGCCGCTTATGCCGTAATCCGACAGCCACGAGTAGATGTAATTCGTCTCGTATGCGCCGGTTTCGTGCCACTGGTTGAACGCCGACACGGTGGATGATTCCCGCCGCTGCAATAGCGTTTCTTCTCGGCTGCGTGCCTCAATCGTAATCAGCGGATTCTCTCGGCTAGTCAGCGTCGTTTCCTGTGGCAGCTTCAGCACGCCTGTAAACACCCGGTAGTAGTTACTCCCGCCGTTGATGCTCACTTCCAGATAGCACGGCACATGGTAGCCGCCGCCGTTGGCCAGGTAAGCGTACAATGCGCCATCCGTGCGGAGTGGTGAGAATCTGCCGGATGGATTGCGCAGCACAAGCGACATTGACGACACGATCCCGCCGCCGCCCGTAATAGCCTCTGCCGGTGGCGTCAGTCGCATGTCGCCCCGTGCCGACTCCAGGTAAGCGGATTCGTCGGTGTATGTGCCGTTGAAGTCCCAGTCTATGTAAAGTCGGTAACGAATCTGGCGAGTGCCGGCCATCTGCTAAACTGCCTCAAATTGCCTGTTGACAAAACCAAATGTTTGGTTTATACTGTATACATAGGAACGAACAAAACCACTAGCCGGGAGATGAACAACATGACGAAGCGATACGCACTTAAGGGCATCAATGACGACCAGCATGAATGCGCAGTGTGTGGCCGTGTTGAACTCAAGCGGGTCATGTGGCTTGCCGAGATTGACGCCGAAGGTAGCGAAATCAGTGAACCGTTCCATTGTGGCACGACTTGCGGCGCAAGGCTCCTGGGATACACGCAGCCGAAGATGCGCACTATCGCCAAAAATTACGCCTCGATGGTAGCGGCGAAGCGGTTCCAGATGGAACGCTCCCATCCGAATCAGGCTATTGTCTCCAAACTCATCAGCGAACTGAATGACATGCAACTTTTTGGCAAGGTACGAATTGACCATCCCAAGATGAGAGAGATTCTTCAGTTGAAAAAAGAAGCGAAGGAATGGGCGGATGCGCAAGAAATCATCATCCCGCTCTAGGCAATTGAATTCACCAACTAGCCCGCTTACTGAGCGGGCTTTTTCTTTTCCGCTCATACTTCCCTCAGTCGCATCCGCACGTCAGCCCTAGCCACGCCGCCGCCACGATACCACGCTAGCTCGACTTCCATTGCGCCGTAGTCACGAGTGACGGTGTAGCTGCCGCCTAGCGGACTGGTGAAACTGGCGCTGCTGTCCCGCACGGTTGCGAATGCCGTTAGGACGGTGGTCACCTGCGCTTCGGTCAAGCCAAGCCATGCCAACTCGAAACGCCGCTTGACTGACGTGCTTACCAGGTCAGTCGCCAGTGCGCCGCTGGCCATCTCCAGGTCAGCGCCACGGTAGCCGGCGAACTCCTGATAGCTGTCACGTGCGCCAACCTGCGGTAACGTCGTGCCGCCCAAAACCGGCGTTGTGATTGCCATTAGCTCGCTCCCGTTCGGCTGCTACCCGCCGCCATGTTTGCCATGACGCCCGGCGTGATGAGCGTCACGAGCAGCCCGATCAATTGCGACGGCACGCCGCCCTCGACTGCGCCCATGAAACCGACGCCCCACTGAGCGCCGGCAGAGTTGCCAGCTCCCTTGAACCGCTCCAGCATCGCCGACATTGTGCCGATGAACGCATCCGTGAATGACGCCGCTGCTACGCCGCCATCCATGCCGGTACCGTCGCCCGTTTCGCTTGTGCCGGTGCCAGAGCCTAGCACGCCAGCCGCAGCCGCTTGCGCCTGTTGCAGACTGACGCCAAGCTCTGACGACAACTCCGCTGCAATTTCAGCCGCAAGCGCCGCCGTGTTCTGCTCGCCTAGCAGCGCCCGCTTGACCAACTCTTTCGCCCGTCCCTTGTCCAACAGTTCGGGACGTAGCCCATCCTCGAAATCTCTGAGGATGTTAGCCGCCGCCTGTTTCGGGTCGCCGGCGTTTTCAATCTCGCCCCATATTTCGGGGAACGTATTTTTGATGTAGTCAACCCACGGCGAATCGAACCCACGCACGGCAATATCGGCTAACCGCCGTGCCGGTTCTTCGATGGCATCCTGTCGTGGCAGTATGCTATCGAGGTCAATGCCGCTTTTCAGCGCACCGTTCAGGATGGACGTTAGTCGGTTGGCGAGTTTCTGCGCCTCGTTGTCAACGCTGCCACCGCCACCGCCAGAGCCACCACCGACAGCCGATGCCAAGTTACGCTGATTTGCCGCAAGCGCCCTGATTCGTTCGCTTTGCAAATCTGCGGCAGATTTGCCGCCAAATGTGTCGGCAGCCGCACCGAACCAACCGAATCCGCTATTGTCTACCGGTGCGATTCCCGGTCGTGGTTTTTCAACTCCTCTAGGTGCCGGCCCTATTAGACCTGCCGGTCTGACGCCGGTTGCGCCAAGCTCTTTCCACTGCCATGAATTCAGATTGAAACCTTGCACAGCGCCAAGCGCATCGCCCGCTGCTACTAGGTTGCCGGTCAACACTGCCACCGCCGCAATGACAGCATCAATGCCCGGTAGTGACGACAGGAATCCAGAGCCTATCAGCTCGCCCGCCGTGATACCAGCATCGCCGGATTCAATCTGCTTGCCGATGAGATTATCAATCTCCGCTATCAGTTTGGGTAGCAGCGTGCCCTGTATTTCCTCGACCGTTTTGCCCTGTGACACCCACTGTTCGGTGATGTCACCGATGACTCCCTTTATCGCCTCGAATGATGCCGCTGCGCCGTCAATGTTGCCGCTATCGAGCAAGGTATCGTACAGCCCTTGCAGCTTGGCGTCAGACTCGCCCAGGATGGCTAGCGCCGTCGCTGCATCCTCAGCCGCTTTTTTCTCAGCTTCCAGTGCGCCGACAGTCTGGTAGATGATGTCCGCATTGCCGTACATCACGCCGACAATGCGCTGTCGGCCCTGCGCCTCTGCGAGTTCGTTGTAATTGCCGATGAGCGTACGAATCGCCGGGATGAGGTTGGACAGGTATCCTCTAGCCACGTCAGCCGCCGCCGTGTTGCCCTGCCGGTTGGCTTCGTTCAGCGATGCGTTAGCGGCTTTGTACAGGTCAAGTGATGACTGAATCTGCTGTTGCAGTCCGAGCATCGCCTGGTCAGCAACGGCGTTAGGTGCGATGGCGTCGGTCAGTGCGCCAAGATTCGAAGATGCTGCTTTCGTTTCGGCAATCGTGCCGTTCAGCCGGTCGAATGCGCCTTCCAGCTTGGCTAGTTCCGCTTGTAATGCAACGGCGTTGCCGGTAATGGCGTCGAGTTCGCTTTGGAATATTTCGCCCGCTTGCGCCCGTGACAGTCCCGGCGTGCTGGCATAAATGGCCGCAATCTCAGCTTGTGCGTTCGATGCTTTCGCCAAATAATCGGCGTTCGCTGCGTCTAGGTCTCGCTTCGTGTTTTCGATGGCAATGCGCAGAATATCCGATGCATCGCCAGGGTCAGAGATGCCCGCAAGCAAATCCGATCCACGAGTCCCGGCAAGCGTGCTGCGAAATGCTTCACCTTCATACTGGTTGTTGATGTTGTCGGTAATCTTGGCAATGCCGTCCGCAACGTCCTTAGCCCGTGCGTCAAACAGCGGCCCCAGCGACTCGCCCAGCGCCGTGCGGAAGTTCGTCCATGCTGTTGTCAGTTGTGCCGCACCGCTACCAGCAAGAGCATTTGCATTGTCGTTTGCCGTCGCCATTATGTCGGCGCTATCGGCAAGCACTTTGTTGACGATGGCTTGCTTGCGCTCAGCCGCAGACAATGCGCTTACCGTTTTGCCTAGCGTGCCGGCATAATTTTTGTATGTGCTGTCAAGGTCAAGGACGATGCCCAGGTTGTCCAGAATCAGCGCAGACTCACGGCTAAGACCG
>CALMSM010000035.1 GCA_937872425.1 uncultured Candidatus Saccharibacteria bacterium | reverse complement strand
CTCCAAGTCAAGAAAGTCTAGTATGGCTGGCCCTGGGCATAGTTCTTCGACCTCAATAGAAACATTTGGCTATAGTCTGGATGAGGTTGCGCGCATGGCCAGCGTAGGCTTTTTATTGAATGGTGTTGAAGAATCGGCTGGGGACGGTCGCGTAGTAGATGTCATATCCTTTAGCTTTATTCCTGACTCACCAATGGGAAGAATCAATCGCGCAGCTGGTTTTGAGGATAGAGATTTGCTGGATCGTGCGATTGAAGATGCAAGATTTATGAGTACAAGTGACTTCGCGAGCAAGTACCGAAGCTTTGGGCCGTATGAAGCATCGTAGTAGACAAAGCAGTACGATTATGCTAGAATCAACCTGTTACGCACATGCTTCTCAATGTGTACCGCACTATGCGGATTCGCTCTATTAAAATCGTAAGCCCTATCCGTGTTCTGGGCAACAGAAAAAGGAATTATTACAAGTATGGCTAAAAAAGTAACTGCAAACCTAAAAATGAAGCTCAAAGGCGGCCAAGCAAGTGCGGCGCCTCCAGTGGGTAGCACGCTTGGTCAGTACGGCGTAAACATGATGGACTTTATCGGTCCATTCAACGATGCCACTAAAGACCAAATGGGCAAAGATTTGACTGTTCATATCCAAATCCACGAAGACCGCACGCTGGCATTCCGTGTCGTGAACACTCCAACTGATGATCTCATCCGTGCAGCATTGGGTATCAAAAAAGGCTCTGGCCGTCCAAACACCGAAAAAGTTACCAAAAAACTTAGTGATGCTCAGCTGACAGAGATTGCGACAACCAAAGCGATTGACATGAACACTGATGACATTGACGCAGTCAAAAAAATGGTTGCAGGCACCGCCCGCAGCATGGGTGTAGAGGTCGAGTAGTGAACGCTAGCCCATCCACACAACATGAGGATGGGCTAAACTTTATAGCAGCACTAGAGACAGCAGAAAGAACCGTGGCAAGAGGTGCACTTGGCGCCGTCATGCTCGTTGGTGCAGGTTTAGTCGTCACGGGACACATGCTGGATTTTGCAGGACGTAAAATCGTCCATTCTTCAGTCGTTGACTCTGTATTTGATGCAGTAAGTGGATTCGGGAGAATATAGACATGCCTGGCGGTGAAGATGAGTCAAAGGTTGTGTTTATTGAATTTCCACAGCATGCTGAGCCAGAAGGCGATCCTGTAGCCGAGCTGGAAGCAGCATGGGCACCGCTAGATGCGATGATTATTGCTTATCTCGAACGGCGTGGCGACCAGCTTGGCATACACAGGCTGACTCGCATTGAACGACAAACGCTACCGCAAGATTGATTTAACTAATCAAATATGGTACTCTCAAGGAGTAAATAACTAATTTGTGGGAGGCTCTAAGAGAGCCGTTGGCACCACGAAAGGACAACAACTATGGCTAAAAAAGCCGATCTTATCACACAAGCGACTGACCTCGGACTAGAAGTCAGTGACAAAAGCACAATTGCCAGCTTTGGCCGTCTTTGGCTCTTCAGCAACTGATTCTGCCACCACAGGCTCTGTGGCGTCTGTAGTTGTTGATGCATTTGCAATAGC
>CALMSM010000034.1 GCA_937872425.1 uncultured Candidatus Saccharibacteria bacterium | reverse complement strand
TCAATGTGAAGTCAGCAGCTTTCATAACTTTTCTCCTTATGGTATAATTAGTCTAACATGGAAAACAAACTAAAACACCTGGAAGAGTTCCAGAAGGCACTAGAAAATTACTCGATTTCTGATGCTAGCAAACAAATACTCTTGAGTACCAAGCTTGCTCTCATGGTTGGTCCAACATCATGCGGCCGCAACACGGTCATCCGGGAGCTGGTCAAACACGGCGGGTATCAGTTGTTAGTCTCTGACACGACCCGTGCAATGCGTATGAATGATGGCGTGATGGAACAGAACGGGGTGGAGTACTGGTTCCGAAGCGAAGAAGATGTCCTGGCAGACCTGAAAGCCGGGACTTTTTTGGAGGCAGCGATTATCCACGCACAACAGGTTTCTGGCATCAGCATGCGCGAGCTTCAATCGGCTCGTGATCATGGCGCAATCGGAACAACTGACATAGAAATCGTTGGGGTTGATAACATCATGGCCATCAATCCATCGGCGCATGCCATCTTTGTGCTGCCACCAAGTTTTGATGAGTGGCAGAATCGGCTCCATCATCGCGGGGCGATGGCACCTGCCGAGAAACGTCGACGCATGGAGAGTGCTGTAGAAGAATTCGCACACGCCCTAGAGGTTGATTACTACCGATTTGTCATCAACGATACAATCAAGCATGCAGTCAGCCAGGTTGACGCTATTACATCCGGTGAGCGAAATGATGCCGTGGAGTCACAGGGCCGTGCGCTTGCGACAGATTTGCTAGAAAAGACCCAAAAACTCCTCACCACTCTCTAGCACTCTTGACTAGTGAGTGCTAGTTAGCTATAATTTGCAGTATTATGACCGAACGTCAAGCTAAGCTTTTGTCAGCAGTTGTGGAGCAATATGCAGAGGTTGCAAGCCCTGTAGGTTCGTCGCTGCTTGCCAAGGCATTCCACGTCTCTTCTGCGACTATCCGTGCAGAGATGGCTGAGTTGGAGCGCATGGGATTTATCACGCAGCCACACACCAGTGCAGGACGCGTACCAACGGACAAGGGGTACCGATTCTACGTCAATAACTTAGTCGAAGGCGCCGGAGACCCACTGTCTGAGCGTCGTGCTGAGCGTGCTTTGACCGCACGTGTCGAGGGTGGAGGCTTGCCAGAGCGCACTATTCGTAATGCCGTGGACACACTTGTGGAGCTTACTCATAACCTTGGTATTGCAACCATCGGCGATCAGCTTTATATGTCTGGGCTTGGTAACCTGTTTGGTCAGCCAGAGTTTGTAGACGCCGGCCATGTGCAGCAAGTCGCTCGACTACTCGATAACCTCGAGCCATGGCTCAAA
>CALMSM010000033.1 GCA_937872425.1 uncultured Candidatus Saccharibacteria bacterium | reverse complement strand
GTTAAAGCCTGCCAGTTGCCGACACGCTGGCAGGAATCCGCAACAATGGAGAATGAGGCAATGGAGATTCTAATCGTGATGGTAGCGGCGGCGCTGTTCGTACTGTATGCCATCGGGCGCAGTTCGGGCGAGGCAGACGAACGGGCAGACGACATGCTTGCGGAGATTGAGCAGCAACAGGCAGATGCCGCCGCATGGGAGAGGCTAACGAAATGATTGACAGCGTGTTTGATTGGTTCGTGATAGGTGCCGGAATTGGCATCGGGCTAGTAATGGCATGGTCAATTGTGAAGGGACGGATACGATGACGACGATAGACGACGAACTACAGGATGCAATTGAACGTGGCGAGTTGGAGCCGCACGCATTTAGCGGCACGCTTGCGGATTTGGTTGAAATTGTGCGGGCATCACGGGAACGCACGGACTCCGTGTTTCCGCTGCCGACAATTGAGGATTGTATCGATTTTGCCATCACCGAGGCTGCGGAATACATCGATGCGTTGAAGCGTGAGAATGACACGTACAAGCGCAACAACGACAAGGCGCACAACAAGCGCAACGAGTTAGGGCAAGCCGCCTACATGGTGTGCAGCGCATTCATTCAGATGCCGCCGGCAGCAATTCAGTTTAGCTATGCAGGCGAGGAATCCATCTACGACATGATAATGTGGCTCTGTTTGGTTCGGACGAATGACGAGGACTCATTGCCGGATGCGCTACAGGTGTACGTCAATCTGTGCATGGCAGAGGGCTACAATCCTGCCGACTTGCTGCGTGAAACCTGCGCCGCATTCGAGCGCAAGCACCTACAGGCGGCGTGAGCATGTGTGATGTGATGGAAACGTGCGCTGACTGTGGTAATGATTACCCTAAGCGCAACATGCGTCGTGGGCGCTGCTCAAAGTGCATCCGGTACGAAAAGAAACACGGCGTCAAGCGGCCAAAAGACCTGAAACTGCGTGACCGCTACTGCAAAGTCTGCGGACGTTATCGAGAATGGGGGACGGGCGGCAATGGAAAATGCAGGCCGTGTAATGAATATTTCAGGAAGCACGGCGTTGACCGTGACTCCGAATTTGTGCCGTATCGAAAAAATGGCGACCCGTTCCCGATGTGCCG
>CALMSM010000032.1 GCA_937872425.1 uncultured Candidatus Saccharibacteria bacterium | reverse complement strand
TGTACAGATTGACATCTTTGAGCTGGTCATCCCAATACCACGCTCCGTCTTTGGCTATGTACACAGCCTCGACTTTGTATTGCTTGGTTAACTCGAGTGGCTTAATAATACTTGATATAGCTGTAATGACCGATACGTCGTGCTCTGTGGACCGACTTCCAAATATAACTGCAATTGTTTTCATACAATTAGTATATACAATTAAGCTATACAATTGCAATCGATTTATGCGTAGCTGTCCGGCCAATCGTTTTGGAGCATAACTACATCGCCCGCAGCAACTTGCTGGTCAAGACTGTTGTAATACGCAAGTGGGTCTGTCTCGACTTGGACTTCTCCGTCAAACTCCGATTCCGTTAAGCCAGTCTTGATAAACTGCGCTACTGAGTTTTGCATAAGTACGACTTTGTCCGGCGATGCTTCACCAATCCGTCTGCCAAGCTCGATGTGAACACGCTCAGTCTCTATGCCCTGGTCTACAAGCCCGGGTGTCACGTAGACGCGACGTACTGCAGGAAGCGCCTTGAGCAGTGCCAGACCAGCCTTCATACCTTCGATATTACCGTTATAGGCATCGTCAATAATCCACGCCCCGTACAGGTGACGTGGCTCCATGCGGTGCTCATATGGCTTTGTTTTAGCTACACCTGAAACGACCTGTTCATCGCTTAGCCCCAACTTCTTGGCAATAACTACTGCTGCTACGATAGGGCCAACCTGATGCGCGCCCAGTAAGCCACTCCGCAGTCTAAGCTTGTGTTTGCCCTTGCTCATAACAAAGCTCGTGCCATCAAACGACACTTTAATCTGCGACACAGCCCAACCGTCAGCACCTGTTTCGTCGTATAGCACCACGCCATTCATTTTGTTCGTCAGTAAACGAGATACGTCATTACATAGCACCTGGTCAGGTGACACTATCTCTGCAATGCTGGCAAAGTCATCTGCAACCGATTCCAGCGTTGGGTAATAGTCTAGGTGAGCTGGAGCGAGCCCCGTCACCACTGCCATAGTTGGCTTGCTAAAGCTCGCAAGCTGAGCGATATCACCTGGTTCCGCTTCACCATATTCAAATATGAGCACGTCTTCGTTGCCAACCACGTCGCTGTTGACCCAACGAGCGTGGCTCACTAATACATTTTTGTTACCTGGTGTTGCTGCTACAGTCATGCCTTCGCTCAATACTGTCAGAAGGAGCTCTTTCATGCTCGTCTTGCCATAACTCCCCAGTACGGCAATCTTTGTCGCAGAAATGCTCTGAAGCTTTTGTTTAGCACGATTGGTTTCTGCTTGTTGACGTGGGTTTACGACTAGGACCTGGAGACCACTTGATATGGCGAGCAGCACAAATGCAACAAGCGGCAATGCTAGCAGGACGAGCACTCCATAGGCGACATCAGATATCATAATTAGATAGGCTACTCCAACCATCCAGACGATATAGGTAGCATAGGCAATCAACAGCATCAGTTTTGCACGTTTCGTAGGGACAAAAGAGCCCCGTTTCTTGGCAGTAGCTAGACTCGGCCCAGTGGCAACCCATGCTAAAAATTTGGCTGGGTTGTATTCAAACTGCTGAAGCATATACACCAAAACGCGTGGGCCGCCTGGGGACAGCCAACTGAGTAAGCTCATCATGATACAAACTCCACAATTTGCTCAACAACTTGGTCGGCCTGGGCGTGATGAACAAAGTGGTCGGCCCCGTGAATAATATTCAGCTTTGATCCTGTGATTGCGTCATGAAGCACGATACCGATACTTTTGACGGGTGTAGCACGGTCATGCTCTCCATAAATCAATAGTGTTGGCAGATTGAGTACGTGCGCCTGTGGCTGAATGTCCTGACTAACCGTACGCTTGAATGTTTCTTTCAGGTGCGGAGCAACCAACATGTCAGAACCAATCGTGCCATAAAATCGCTTTTGTAGCCGCTGCTTGTGTTTCCTGGGTAGCCAGAACGTTGCAGCCTTACCTATTTTGGCAATAACCTTCAGACCAAACTTGCGCAGACCATCCCGATCACGAATACCGGCAGAGGCGAGCAGGAC
>CALMSM010000031.1 GCA_937872425.1 uncultured Candidatus Saccharibacteria bacterium | reverse complement strand
TATCCAGAATGCGATTGTGCGTAACGCTGTAGAAGATTTTGTAGTAGGATAGTACAGAACATGAGTTTGACCGAACAACGACCCGCACCACTAGAATTATCCGGAGAAAGCCTCCTTGCATTGATTCAGGAAGCTGCTACATTGGCGCACAACAGGGATGCGCTGGATGAATCTGCTCAAACCACCGAACGCGCAGTATTGCGAAAACTACTTTTGCCAGATGATCTCGCCCATTCCGATGATCGCACGCTAAGATTTGACGATGTGGCAAGCATCCCAGAGGATGAGGCCGCACAAGCTGGTAGTGAGTTGCTGCAAGCAAGCTTTATGCGGGCCGACGCTGTAGTGCAAGGCTGGGGTTATCGAAAGCAAAAAGACTCACTTGAGGCGTATCGCGGTGCAAGACTCAGGATTTTTACTGTTATCCCGGGGATTACGCCAATAACCATTCTTGGGGCCAAGCAATATGGCGAAGAGGGCCCTACGTGGGATAAAGTACCACACCAAGCGGTCAAGGGGCACACAACTCATGCGACTGGTACGCTCGATGTTCCGTATAGATATGGGATAGGCCCAAAAGACTCAGAGTTGCTGGCCCAAGGCCAAATACAGTTAGAATCGCTTGGCGACCGTTGGGATCGTATTCGCTGGAGAGAATGCAGGGTACAAGTCGTAAACCCAGAAACTCTCGAGCCTCAAGTTCGTATCGAGTTACTAGAACCGCCGAACGATAAACGCTAGGTTGCCAAACAAACACGCTGGTGCGATAATTCGTTTATGAGCTATGTAGACGAGTATCTGGCAACATTGAGCGGTGCGCAGAAGACAGAGCTGGAGCGCGTTTGCGCGATTGTCCGAGACATGGTTTCTGGAGTAGAAGAGCTCAAAACGTACGGTGTGCCGACATTCAAAAAAGACGGCAAATACTTGTTTGCATTTGCCGCAGCCAAAAAGCATCTGAGTATTTACCCTGGAGCAGGAGCTGTAGAGGCAGTTGAGGATGAACTTGTAGGATTTGATATGTCAAAGGGCACAATTAGGTTTACCCCAGAACGACCAATTCCCGAACCAGTACTTCGACAGGTCATTACATATCGGCTGCAGGACACATCAGACTAGTGTTTGCTATACTGCCGGTATGAGTAAGTACAAAAGCAAGAATATGATTGTTGGAGTTGGCTGTTTGGTTGTGACGGCCGGGCTGATTGCCATGACTATTATCGAGTCTTCGATATATTTTCTTGGCCCAGCTATATTTATCGGTTTTGCAGGGATTATCCTGATTGGTACTGCGGCCACAGAAGAAAAATAATCCAGGTAGTTCGTTAGTCATGGCCTGTTTGCTATGATGAGTGCGTGACACAACTTGTCGTCTTTGATTTTGATGGAACAATTGCTGATAGTTTTGGCATTATTTTGGCTGCGTTTGAGGAGCTTGTACCTCAGAAAAAGAAACTTACCCAAGAAGATGTTCAGTTCTTGCGCAACAAACCTTACCGCGAGCTTTTAAAACATTTCGGTGTCAGCTGGGTGAAGGTCCCCGGGCTGGTTATCAAAGGCAAAAGCATGCTTACGAAAAGTATTGAGACGGTTCAGCCGTTCAAGGGTATGCCAGAGGCACTCAAGCAGCTTCATGAGCTTGGCTTCAGCATGGCGATTATTAGTTCTAACAGCACTGTGAATATTAATAAATTCCTCAATAAGCATGATTTGCGTGAATGTTTCCAGCACGTGCAGGGGAACATTAGTCTGCTTGGCAAGACAAAAGCTATCAACGCGATGATGAAACGGACCAGTAGTGCAGCGAACGAAGTGCTGTATGTCGGCGATGAGCCACGCGATATCGATGCTGCCCACAAAGCACGAGTCAAATGTATTGCTGTGACGTGGGGATTTATAGGTGAGCCAGTACTCAAAACGCACAATCCGGCCAGACTGGTCGACACCCCCAAAGAACTTGTCCAGGCCGTCAGGACCGTCTAGCCGTGCCGGTATACGTTGCGCTACTCCGCGGAATCAACGTTGGCGGCAATAGCCTGATTAAGATGTCAGAGCTGCGCGAGTGCATGGAGCGCCAAGGCTACAACTCGGTGACCACATACATCAATAGCGGTAACGTATTCTTTAAAAGTGATGAATCAGATGCACGCAAACTAGAGCAAGAGATTGAGCGGGTAATTGGTGCGAAATTTGGCTTTACGCCCAAAACGGTTGTCCGTAGCTTTGCCGAAATCAAAACGACCTTAGCTAACCTCCCCAAGTCGTGGTCTACCAATATTGATCAAAAGTTTAACGTCATATTTTTGCGTCATAGCATTGATTCAGCGAACATTCTGGATGAGCTAAAACCAAAGACGGGTATAGAAACGTTGGCCTATGGTCCAGGTGTTTTGTATTGGTCAGCCAATACTAGCGACCTGACTAAGAGCGCTATGGTGAAGCTAGCCAAAAGCCCGCTCTACCAAGATATGACAGTACGCAATCTCAATACTGCCAAGAAAATCTATGAGCTCATGCTTGCAAAATTCGTGCAACAGCTGCAGACTACAAAAATAAATAAACAAGGATAACTACATGGCATATGCAGGATCAAGGTTTGGTTACTATTCCCCGGACGGCCCCCTAAACGCGCTCCCACTGGCTGTACTGGATGAACGATTTGACGCAGACCTAGACGTTTTGCAAGTTCCAAGCCGAAATCAGACAAGAATTGTTGATGATCTTATCGGTATTATCCAAGCATCCCGAACATTCTTCGCCGACGCAGGAGTAACCACTGACGAATTCATCATGGGCATAGAGCCAGAAGAACGCGGCTACCTCCCTCCAGCCATTGCGTAGAACAGTAACAAGGCCAGCCCATCTATCTTTGCTTGACTATTGAATAGCAGAGGCTGTAACTGCATCAGTATCCTGTCTGTCTCGCGGGCTGATTGGTAATGTACACGCGCAGTTCGAGCAACATCTGTTTATCTCGGTCTGTTTGTTGAAATGGTATACTAGAAAGTAGATTATCATCAGGGTAAGGAGAAGATTGCGTGTCGGGACACAGTAAATGGTCAACAATCAAACGTCAAAAGGGTGCCAAAGATGCTGCCCGCGGGGCTGTATTTACTAAACTCGGCAACATGATTGCTATATCCGCACGTAGCGGTGCAGACCCAGACACTAACTTCTCACTGAGGCTTGCCATAGACAAAGCCAAGGCTGCAAACATGCCCATGGCCAACATTCAGCGTGCTATTGATCGTGTGAGTGACAAGTCTGCTGCGCAGCTGTCAGAAGTCTTGTACGAGGGCTATGGCCCTGGTGGGGTAGCAATCTTGGTAGAGACAGCGACTGACAACACAAACCGAACGTACCCAGAGGTCCGGTTAGCGTTCAGTAAGCATGGGGGTAACATCGCCGAGAAAGGTGCTGTGGTATTCCAGTTTGATCGCAAAGGGGTTATCCGGCTCAAGGCTAGTGGCGATGATGCAATGCTTCAGGTGCTTGACGCTGGCGCCGAGGATGTTGTCGAGGAAGATGGTGAACTGATTGTGTACACCAGCCCAAAAGAGCTAGCCAAGGTAAGAACCGCACTAACTGAAGGTGGTTTAGAAGTGGTCGAAGCAGAGCTAAGCTATGTACCAAACAACACAGTTGAAGTCACCGACGAAGCAACTGCAGGCAAGATCATGCGTTTGATGGACGCACTTGAGGACTCAGACGATGTGACCGCAACGCACGTAAACTTCGACATCACCGACGGCATATTGGGCTAGGCTCAATTTATTTATCCGGGTATGCTGGGGGTATGAGAATATTGGGGATTGATCCTGGTACTGGCATCTTGGGTTTTGGGGTTATTGATGTGGTCAAAGGCAAACCAGTGATGGTGGACGCTGGGGTTATACGCACTCCAGTTAATCAAGAGCTATCCGATAGGCTGTTGACTATTCACAATGAGTTGGAAGAAATCATTGTAGAACACAAACCAGAAGTTATGGTGGTGGAGCAGCTGTTTTTTGCACAAAACGTCACAACTGCAATTAGTGTCAGTCATGCACGTGGCGTTGTGCTGTTGCTGGGGAAAAAGCATGGGCTGACGTTGGTAGAGAAAACTCCGCAGCAAATCAAGCAAGCTATCACTGGCTACGGCAAAGCCACCAAAGCGCAGATGCAAGAAATGGTTCGTGTGCACCTGGGGCTTAGCGAAATACCCAAACCAGACGACTGCGCAGACGCATTGGCAGCGGCGCTCACCGTTGCCTAGCGGTTTCTTTTGGACCATGTTACGGCTATACTAAATACAGATGATAGCAACGCTTCGAGGGACGATAACAGAACAAGACATAACTTCGGTTGTGCTGGAGTGTGATGGCGTGGGCTACGGGGTGTTAGTCACGGCTGCTGACCATGGTGCGCTGGTGCTGGGGCAGGAGTGCAAACTCTACATTTATGAAAACATCAAAGAAGATGCCCATGACTTGATTGGGTTTCGGTCCAAAGACAGCAAGGGACTATTCCAACAGCTCCTATCGGTCAAGAACGTCGGTCCTAAGGGTGCGCTTGCTGTACTTGATATTGGTTCAGCGGATACAGTGCGTTCAGCGATTGCAGGCGGTGATGTCAAACTTCTACAGACGGCCAAAGGTGTGGGCAAACGTGCAGCTGAGCAGATTATTGTGGAGCTCCGTGACAAAGTTGGTGCACCAGTTGGGAGTGCTGCCGAGGATTTAATAGGACGATCAGGCATCAACCAGAACGATGAAGCGCTGCAAGCGCTGGTAGCGTTAGGATATTCTGATGCAGATGCGCAAGCGGCGCTGCAGCACATAGATTCTGCATTGCCCGCAGAGGACAGAATCAAGCAAGCGCTGAAGGGTCAGTTTTGAGACGACCGAGTATTGATTTAGAGCTTGCTACCTACGAACAGGCATTCGTAGCCTTCAAGGAAGCCAATAATTTGCCTGATGCTTGGTTCGAAGTACCAGACCATTTTGCAATCAAGTGTGCTGACCGAGCAGATTATGACCAAACGTGCGATGAACTTGAGATAATGGCTGATAGTGAAGGAATCTGGGAACTTGAGCTGGATGATCGTCTGCTCGCTTCTGCCGGTCT
>CALMSM010000030.1 GCA_937872425.1 uncultured Candidatus Saccharibacteria bacterium | reverse complement strand
TACCGGTAATTAAAATGCCGGCAGGCTTTGGCGCGCAGGATAAGGCTCGCGCCGAGGAGTTCGCGCGCAACGTGCGCTCTAACGAGCAGGGATACCTTGTACTCCCATCCAAGGACTGGGAAGTAGAAATACTAACACCGCAAGGCGGCAACACCCACGGGTCTGCAATCGAAAGTGCAATCGCACACCACAACAGCATGATACTCATGACCGTGCTGGCTTCGTTTCTTAACCTCGGCCAAGATGGCACTGGATCATACGCTCTAAGCAAAGACCAGTCGAGCTTTTTCCTCAAACACGTTGAAGATAAATGCGCGTATCTTGCCGAGCAAATCAACGAACAGGTAATCAAAAAGCTGGTGCATGTAAACTTTGGCGAAGACGCTGACGTGCCAGAGCTTAAGTTTAACCCACTCGGCGACATTGATTTTAAAGAAATGAGCGAGGTGCTCCAAACACTGAAGACAGCGGGCATGCTCGAAGTAGACGGCAAGTTTAAACAGTTCGTGCATAGCCAGTTCAAGCTACCCGAGATAACCGATCAAGACGTCAAGGCCATAGACGACGAGGCTGAGCAGCAAACGGAGATTGACCCGAGCCTTGACCCAAATAATTCCATAAGACCAACGGTAGACGAAACTGGTGGCAAATTCGAGCCATCCAAACCACTACCCGCGCAAGACCCGACCAAAGGCCCGGCACAAAAGAAGCCTGACCAAACCCAGGTCGACAATAATGCGCTAGACGAAAAAAAAAAGTATCAACACGGGGAAACCTTAGCCGAATTGCCGTACAAGCCATGGCGAGAGCTCACAATGCAAGAACAACGATCCGACTTTGAAAAGCTCAACCAAAAATTCAATACCCTACAAAATCGCTTTGAAAACGAAATGGACGACCTAGCCAGCGAAGCGATACAGCAGGTGTCGAAAGAGGCAAAGGACAAAATGCTTATTGGCGACTACGCGTCTATTGGTGGCATTGCCGGGGCCATATTCGAACGGGTAAAAAGTGCGGTCAAAACCATAATCAGTGACGCCCACAACTTCGGCCGTGGCCTAGCGGTAGACGAGGTCAAACAAACAATACCCGAAGCCCAGCGACCACCATTATCCGATCAGGGCCAACGCCTCCGCGACCTAGAGGTCGAGGGAGTAAGTAAAGGATTTACGGACCGCCTCGAGGGCGTAGCACGCTCCACCGTGCTCAACGCCGCCACCGCTGACGCCTCAATCCCGGCCACCATTGCTGTTGTCCGTGACGAAATGAAAGCCGCCTCCGAAAAAATGATTCAAAACATGAGCGGTACGATAATCGGCCAGGCCATCAACCGCGGGCGACAAGACGTGTTCAATCACTACATCGAGAAAATAAGCAAGTTTCAACGCTCCGAAGTAATCGACGCCCACACCTGCGAAATGTGCCTCGCGCTTGACGGGCGCGTGGTAACAGCCGACGATCCGGTATCCTCCATGGATATCGTACACAGCCAGTGCCGCGGCGTATGGATACCAATAATGGTGGACGACGAACAGCCAGAGCTTGACCCTATCCCTCCATCGGTGCTCGATAACTTTGACACCATAGACGGCCGGCCAATAGTAAACGCTTTTAAGAACCTTAAAAAAGCAACTCCGAGCGGCCACAGCGCGGAGGGTGACGAGTAACTATGCAAAAAATCAGGTGTCCGAAATGCCACCGCATGGTGTGCATGCAAGACCTAAAGCTCGGTGTAGTAGAAATATATTGCAGCTACTGCAAAGGCTTTGTGCGCTTGGAAGTGGTACACAATCAGCTACGCGTGCAGCTGGTAGAGACCTACCGCATCACTACTCCGATTATGAGTTTGACTGTGACCGCCGTGCTGCGCGAAGCGTAAGTGTGGATAACTTTGTTAAAAAAATTTAATTCATGGTATAATCTAACCATCGCCCTCACCGTTGTGCGTAAGCACATGTTCTTTCAGACAAGCATGGTAACGTGGAAGTAAAAAATCTCCGCCTGGCCTTACGGTCGGCGGCGAGGGCGGTACACACTATGACACGTGAAGATATTAAAGCCGAGCTCGACGCTCGCAAGGTAGAGTACAAGGGGAACGCATCCAATGCTGTACTTCTCGAAACACTCAACGCCGCGCGCGAAGCCGCAGGCGAAGAACCAGCAGAGCTAGACGCCAAGCCTGACGACAAAAAGCCAAACACTGACGCGCCAGTCAAAGTCACTATGGTGGCTAACGTCAAACACGGTGCACTAGGCCAAGACCCCGTACAGTATAAAACTGGTGAGTCTTACGAGCTAGACGAAGTAACTGCCGACCTTTTCAAAACCCAAGGATGGGCTAAATAGCCCCAGAGCCATCTACATGGGCCGTTAAACAACGGCCTTTTTGTTTTCAAAAATATGGACAAGACATTCCACTATCTCACATCAATACAACTTTTACAGGGTAGGATATCCGACATCGAAGTACTACGCACCGGCACGATACAGGATCGCGGACTAGAAATCACTCGGGCCATGCTCGAGGAGTACGTTGATAATTTCAAAAATAACGTATACGGCACCGAGCTACAGGTGAACCTAGAACATAATCGCGGATCCGAGGCCGCTGGCTGGATTAAAGACCTCTATATTACAACCCAACAAGGTGGCCCGGAGAAATTAATGGCAAAGGTCGAATGGACAGAAATGGGCCAAGAAAAGGTGACAAAAAATTTGTTCAAATTCGTATCAGCCGAATTGGCCAGCGAATACCCACACCACGAAACTGGTAAACCGGTGAAAAATGTAT
>CALMSM010000029.1 GCA_937872425.1 uncultured Candidatus Saccharibacteria bacterium | reverse complement strand
TTCGCCCCTAATGATAAGGCTCGTGGCTGGGCGGGTGTTAACTGGTTTGCTTGTGTAAATGCTGTAACGTATTTGGGTTACACTTATACGGACATTACCAATGTCGCGTTTGCTGCTAGTCGAGGACAAATAATGCCATTTGATATTTCAAAACAAAAATAAGTAATTGCCGTCCTGCTTCTGTATATGGTAGAGTAGGAGTATGTATATATCCAGAAAATGGCAATATTGCAAAAAAATAAATTGTCAGAGTTGGATTCGGTGTTTGAGTGGTTATTGTCGAAAGCACTTCTATACTTCACCAGCTGGAAAGGTACGCAATAGAAAGATTGCTTTATCAAAAATAGGAGATAAGCATCCCTTGTGGGCTGGCAATAAAGTTAGTTATGGCAAACTGCATGTTTGGATTCGTCGCCGTTTACCTGAGCCAAAACAATGTCAACATTGTCATAAAGTAAAACCATATAAGTTGGCTTATGACTTAGCTTGTAAGGGCAGATATAGCCGTGATTTAAAAAACTGGTGGTATCTTTGCAGAAAATGTCACATGGCGTTAGATGGTCGGAAAGAAAGTGCCCGATACAACCATACTCGTCCCGGTTATTATCGACAACATTATGGTAACAAGCTAGAAGAATATGATAAACAAATTGGAAAACACGTTTAATTGTGTAAAATAAATATATGGGTAAATCCGTATTTGATAAACCAACTTCTATGTGGGATAAACTCAAAGGTAAAAAGTCGTATTTCGTATCAGCTGCCATGTTTCTTTGGGGTGGTGCTTTTGCTATGGGTTGGATTAGTAGAGATACCTTTGAAGCTGGTATGGGGGTGTTAACCGGCTTGCTGGGTGTTGCGGTACGTCACGCGATAGCGAATCAATAACCTCTAAGCGGCCATCTTTAATTTATTGGCTTAAGTTAGCTGGCTGATTACTTTGGTAGAAAGGCGCTTGTATGCAGCGAGCGCTCTTTTTATTAACAAAAAACCACGGCCTGTGGGGTCAATGGTTTCTTGTATAACCGGAAGTACAACGTGTTGTCATCGTTGCAGAGATATTGTAGCAAATTATTAAAAATAAAAGCAAGCCGTAGCTTACTTCTTTTTGCTTTCCTCAAAGTGCTTTATCTCCTTGTCGTAGCAAGGCGGGCAAATTCCATGAGTCAGAGTAACGCTCTGCTCGCTAATTAGCCTGAGTATTTCAGGCGTTACGGGAACCCACTGATTAGATATGGGGTCACGGTAGATATCCCTAGGCTCGTGCCAAGCGCACAACGTCAATAGGTGTTTCACGCCGCCCTCGGTTTGACTGGACATTTATCGCATGGCACTTCCTTGACGATGGCGCCAGAGTGGATAGCGTCGGTCATCTTGGCGACAAACACGGTGTCTGCCTTGAATTGCCAAGAACCGCCTTGAATGCGAATTGCAAAATGCGACTTGCAAAAGAACAGCATTAGATAACCCTCTCTCATCAGACGTACTAGGGACAGCTGGGTTTGACCAGCAGGGCTGGACTCGAACCAGCACTTCCAGGAACGCCCTTCACCTAGGTGGCCAAAAACAATGAACCTTATTAACAAGCAATATTAACTTGTCTTTCCAATTCACTGTTCGGTACGGCTCACAGGCCGCCATTCCCCAGCTACGTCTGATGGCAAAGGATTAAACAATCTCAAATGGCAACCAGATTTTTAATCTTAT
>CALMSM010000028.1 GCA_937872425.1 uncultured Candidatus Saccharibacteria bacterium | reverse complement strand
TGGTCTGCGCCGTGGTAGTGAACCCGATGACGGGTAGCCCTTGCCGCTGTAGCATTTCATGCACGGGCTGGCCGATAGAGTTCAGTTCTGTCAGTATCGCTTCCGGCTTCCACTTGTCCGCTAGTACCTGCAAGCGTTGCGTCTGCACGTGGTAGTCAACCTGGTTAAACCTGTCGCGCGCCACCTCCTGCCGGCACGTCACGCAGCCGACGCTAAAGGCGCTGTAGTCATTTTCGCGGGCCCAATCGCAGCCGGCGATAATGTGGTGCCCCGCGTGCGTCTCCGGTGTGGCGTCTAGTGGCGCCGTGAGACACGCGGCAATGTTGCGGAATACGCCCGAACCATTGTCGAGGAAAGCCGCCTCAATCTCTTGTCTATATACCGACTCCGGCATAGTGTCGCGCATGGCGTCTATCTCACTCTGCGCCAAGCGCGGGTTAACACTCGACGGCATCTGCCACGCCCGCCAATCGCCATGATCGCCGTCGCGCCACCATTGCCACATCTGCCAGAAACCATTGCGGCCCTTCGGTGTGGACAAAAACCATGCGTCGCCCTGATAGTCGGCAAGCGTTGGGCGTATACTGTACTGCCACACGTCCATGAGCATGGGAACCATTGCCGCTTCGTCAACGATGATGCGCCGGTACTTGCGACCTCTGGCCACGTCTGGATTGTCCAGACTCCAAAACTCCAGCAGGCCGCCCGTGATGAACTCTAGCCGCCGCTCTTGAATGTTGCGCCGTGACAGGATGGGTGCAAACGTGCGAACGGCTTCCCGCCACACTTCGAGCAGCATCTTGTAGGATGGACTAAACCAGCCGACAGGATACGGTAGCGATTCCGGCGTGACGCACAGGTCAAGGCCAAGCGCCGTCTTACCGGCACGCCGACCAACGTCCACGACGTTGAAGCGTGACGCCTCTCTCTTTACCCGCCGCTGCCAATCAAATGGCTTGGGCAGTATCAGCCGTATCGTATTCGATGACGATGCGGTTGTTGACGTTCTCTGTCGGTTCATCGCTCAGCAGTTGTAACTTGTCGGTCATGATGCCGACGCCGGTAATCAGGTCACGGTAGTTTGCGTCTGGTCTTGCCCGTTCCGCCTCGGCAAGTGCCGCCCGTATCTCAGCACGGAGTAGGTCAATCAGTTCGCCTTTCTTTTCGGTGCGAACATCCGCAGGGACGGGATTGCTTGCAGCCGTCGCCCATCCCTTCAACGTGTTCAGCGGAACGTTCAAATGTTGGGATACTTGGGATAATGCGCCGGTTTTGGGATAACCTGCCGCCTCAAGCATCACAACTGCATTTGCTCTGAACTTGTCATCGTATCGGCGTTTCGCCCTCACTGCCTGTATCTCCAGTGACTCACATCGTCGAGCAGTTGCCCGTCGGCGGTGCGCCATTCGCTGCCATTCCACACGGCCAGGATGATGGCGACTGAGTACCACACCTCGACAACCTTACCCGTCGGCGGATAGCCTGCTTGCCAACCGAGGCGCATGACGGTGCCGGTCATCGTTGCACCGCCGACAGCACGGTGTCCTTGTCATCCTCTAGCACTCGCACCGACTGGCCTTGCGCCAGCAATGCCACGGCTTGCTCTGCCGTGTGGATGCGCTCTTTCAGACAGTTGCGCCGTTCGGTCTTGCCGGATGGAAAAATGGCAATAACCGGCTTGTAGTCGTCAGATGTTTTCGCCAGCAAGGTCAGCCCTCCAGTTCCGCAATTGCGCCGATGATTACCAGCATCAGAAAAATAAGCAACACAGCGCCAAACGTTCCGGCGTTCGTGGCAAGCATGGCGTCAAGCCAGTCGAAGAATGCGGTCATTCGCCATTCTCCCATTGTCTGCTTGCCGCCCGTGCCGCACGCTCTGCCTTGCGTGCGCTGTACAGTCGATTGCCACGATAGTACGGGCATGAGCCATGATTACGGCACGTGCGGTCAAAGCGTCTACTATTGCGGTACGGTTGGCGTCGTGTCCTGCTCATCCGACTCAACCTCTGGTAAGTACCACCAGAAAAGAGGTTTTGATCCGTCCGAAAGCCAATCTCCGTAAGTTTGCCAGTGTTCCAACGTCCAGTATTCCCACTCTGGTAGTTCATTGTCACGGTAACGCCAAACATAAAAAGGACAATCGTCTTTGCTCCAAAGTAGTTCGGAATCTTTGGTGCCTAATACCATTGCGCCGACTGGCGGTTTTTCTTCGCTAGCCGTGTGCCTGATTAGGGGCGATTTTTCCACTGCCGCAAGCGCCTCACGCGCCTCGATCAAATCCCATTCCATTTGCTCGTAGGTGCGTTGTGCTTCGATGCGTTCTAGTATGGCCTTTGCCTCGGCTAGTTCCCGCATCACGTCCTGCTCGAACGTGTCGCTCATCTGCCGTCTCCTTCCGCCGTGTTGATGTAGCGATGCACGATGCGATCAAGATGCTCTAGCCGGTCAATGAGCCGGTTGATCTCCGCCGTCTGCGCCGCTGCGGTCGCCTGCAATTCGGCAATCTGCAATTTGGCTTGCTCTGGCCACGGCACCGATGCGCTATAGACGTGGATCGCCGCTTTCGTCGTTTCCATGCGCCTCCGGTAACAATTCAATCAGCAAACTGAGCGCCGTTAGAATGTCACGGCACATGACCTCGATACGTTCGATGGCGTTGCGCATTTCGACGGGATTGACCGACTGGTCATCCGGCCCGTAGACGTACGTGGTCACGCCGTCGCCGCTGTGTTCAATCCTCATTTGCGTTCGCTGCCAAGCATGACGCTAAGCGCACCGACAGCGATTCCAACCACCGTCCAGACTTCGCCCGGTATGGTCTTGCCGACGAACGCCAACACGATAGCGCCGACAATGGACAATAGCGCCATGACTGCCAGTGCGCCGACAGCAATCAGGTACAGGTCGATTGCCCGCTCATGTTTCAGAATTTCGTCGGGCAGGTTGGCCGCCTGCGGTTGCTCGTCAATCACTTGCCACCTCCGAGAATGAGAGCCGTGAATGCCAGCATGATTGATTGAATCAGCCGTGCTTTGCGCAGTCTGGACATGCGCAGCGCCACAAGTAGCACGATTGCCGCCTGTGCCGTAATCAGCGCCGTGTTGACGTAGAGTAGCACCGGCTGCGGTTGCCACAGGCGAAGCAAAAGCAGCCCCGACATGAGCAGCGTGTAGATAGACGCCTGTAGCCACAGGAACGCCGCCACGGGTCTGCGCAGTTCGTCGGGCATAACGACAGCATTCCACACTCTGACGCCCACATACGGAACGAACAGAATCATGATGATGTAGGATGCCGTGCGGAGCAGTTCATCAATTGACATACAGCACCAGGTAGATAGATGCGACCGCCAAAACGAGCGCCACGAGCGCGAACGATCCAGTCATCGCCGCCTGCCACATGGCGATCCCCGTCGGCTGTTTCGCTTTGTCGGCCAGTTCACGTAGTGTCATGAGTTCTTCGAGTTCCTGCACGTAGTCATCAGCATCGGCGGCGAATTTCGCCTGTGTCGCCATGTCCACTTCGCCAGCCGGGTGGCGCAAGAATTTGTCATAGTTGTAGACCTCTTGCTGCAAAAACCGGATGCGCCGATCGACCGCCCTGTACTCATTGCCCATTTCACGCCCTTCGTTAGCCCATGCGAAGGAAAACCTACACGCATTACGATATTGTTAGCATCGGCAATCGTGCAGGATTGCCAAATAAGCGGCGGCGCATCGGGCAATGCACCGCCGCTCTTTTATCTATCTCACGTCCTCAGTCACGAGTAGCAAGCCCTGAACCAACGTCACGACGCTTGCATTGCTCAGCGTGGCTTGCAGGTCGTAGTTGTACGCACCGGGCATCAGAGCGCCGGTTTGCGTGTCGGTCAATTCGATGTAGCAGGAAGTGGCGGCGGTGATGACTCCAGCGTAGCTTGTCGCCGTGCCGTTGATGTCCATGATGAGCGCCACAGCGCCGCCGGTCAGTGTCGGCCACGTTGCGCCAGAGAAGGTCAACGCCCTGCCATCCGTGTTCAGGTAATCATCGCCACGGATGACGGTTATCGACGTGCCGTCTGTTGCGACGGGAGACGTGACGGTCACTTGTGCGGGGTTGATGGAGTAGATGATATTGCCGAATGTGCCGGACGGGTACGCCGCCGCTGCTGTGCTCCACGGGTCACCGGCACCGCCTGCCGCCGCCAACGCTGCGCCAGTGCTACCGATGGTGCTATGGTCAGCGGTTGCTTCATCCCAAACCGCATCGCTGATGGTTGCGGCACTCGGTATGCTGATACCCGCCACATCTGCCGCCGTTGCCGCATCGTAGGCAGTCAGCGCCGCCGCCGATGCCGCCTGAATCGCCGTGCTGTCCGGTGCCGTCGTGTAGGATGCGGTAGGCAGTCGTGTCGAGATGGCGGCGTCAAGGTTCTTCAACTCCGTATCCGTCACCCACAGCGCCGGAATGTGCTGTTGATCTACTGACGTGTCCGCCGTTTTGAACACAGCAATATAAGCGCCGCTGGCATCCACGCTGCCCGATGCGAGCGTGTAATAGTACAGCCCGCCGCCAAGCGCCGACGCACTGCCACCGCTCACAATCGGCGTGCCGGTCGTCTGTTCGTACACGTCCACGGTGACGGTCAATCCAGTTTTACCGACTTTCGACGCCACATAGAACGCATAGAACGTCAGTGCGACTCCGCTTTTCGTGAGCATCTCAATCCCCCGTCAATGCTGGCAGGTATTGCCATTCACTCGACAGCACATTCGCCCCGCCAACCTGTGACGCCTCGTTGATTCCAAACCAGTACACAGCGAGAATGCCGTCACGCTGCCAAGTGCGCAGGTAGTCGTGCAACTCCTGCCCGCTGCCCGCCTCGCTGATGATGGTTGGCAGGTTGCCGTGCTCTGCGTTCCAGCGCTGCCAGGCGTCAATGACGGCGTTCCACTCGCCCGGCGTGTTGGCGTCGTAAATGTGGATGTGCCACACGTCCGGCACCGGGCCGCCTGCCGCCAGGTACGCTTCGAGCCACTGATAGCCGCCAAGCCACGGATAAAACAGCACGCCGCAACAGGCGACCGTGCCATTATCGCCGATGGCCTCGCTCCAGTAGCGCACATGCACCGCTGCGATTTCCGGTGGCGTGTTGGCCTGTCCGCTCAGTTCCGGCTCGTTGAATAGGAGCCACGTGCGACCAGGATAGTCGGATGCGAGGTCGGCAATCTCCGTGATGCTGCCCGGCGTGAAATCTGCGCTCCAAATGCTCGGCGTGTGCCGGTCATCCTCCAGAAATTGCCGTGCCGTGTACCAGTTATGCGTACAGGTATCGAGGCGTGCCGTCACGTCCAGGTACATCGGCCAGTGCTTGTACGGCTCTGGCAAAGCGTAGCAGTGCGCCGTTTGTTGCATCGGCGCAAGCCACGTCAGGAGGATGAGCAGGATTGCCGCCATTGTCAGGACTGCGCCGCCAGTTGCGCTTCGATGGCGTCAATCTGACCCTGAAGCGCCTGCAACGTTGCTTCGCTCTCCTGGTGCGCCACGTTCTGCTTTTGGCGCACGTTGGCCATTGCTGATTTGAGTTGCTCCCGTTGCACAAGCGCCGCCGCAAAGCGCAGCACAAGCGCCAGTTGGTCAGGTTTCAGCCCGCTCTCGTTGATGGCCTGCAATAGTTCGTCCTGCGTCATTGTGTCCTCCTGATTAGCCTGTTAGCGCACTCATGGCGCTGGAAATGGCCGCCACCTGTGCGGCGCTCAGTGTCGTGTTGTA
>CALMSM010000027.1 GCA_937872425.1 uncultured Candidatus Saccharibacteria bacterium | reverse complement strand
ATGATACGTGAACAGCTTGCTTTCAATAGCATCCGGCTTCAGCTCACTAAACCGCAAGCTTGGCGCCAACGCCAAATGATAAATAATTGCTCGCTGAATATGATGGTCTAACATGCGTTTAGTATACCGTCTTATAGAAGTTTTTTGACAGTGACTGTGCTCAGATAGGCCGCGACAAGTACGATGACACCCAACCCCATCACCAACGAACTAGCGCCGAGAAGCAGTAGCAACGGCACAACAGCTACACTGGCGTCTATAGGCACGCCAATCAGCACACCCTTCAAATCATGATGGTTCACGTTGTGGCGCGCCAAACGTAATGCCCCGCATAATGGTATTAACATAGCAACGAGCGATAGATACACATTGTCGTAATACGAAGCAATCAGGACCATAGGGGCAATGCCAAATGTTATTAAATCCGCAAGCGAATCCAGCTCTGCACCAAATTCCGAAGAAACATTCAGCTTTCTGGCTGTGAAGCCGTCCATCATATCAAACACGACACCAGCAATCATAAGTACAGATGCCAACAAAAACATATGGTGCAGGGAACTCAGTACAGATAGCAATCCGCATACCAAATTAGCAGATGTAATAACGTCTGCAACACTGATGATTTTATGTATCTGTTTTGACATAGCTGACCATACCCTTTGCAATTGATTGGAAAATATGAATGCTTAGGACTTAGTATAGCCTATGCGTTACTCATGCCAGACATACACACGGGTACCCTTCGGCAAAGGCTCGCCTGTGTCGGAGCAGATTTGCAATATACCACCGTTAAGAGCCGTTACCTCTGCATGATCGGCGACAACTTCATCTTGCGTAAAGACTGACGCTTCATCTGCCTGATAGAAGTCGCCGAATACATTGGTGCAAACAGCCTCAGAATCTTTTTCGGCAATCTCACCTGCAGTATTAAGACCATTCTTGGCGTCGCTTCCTGGACGGACAAGCATTCTGGGACTGCCTACGTCAACTCGCCATAGGCCGGGGCGGGACCTCATAGTGTCAGAGTCATAATCATAGTTTTTGGTCTTTTTTGCCGAGGGTACACCGTCCGTATTATATTCTGGGACAAGTGGGATTGCCGCTTCATTACTGTTTGCACTCACGATTATGGCTTGATCGGGTGGAGAAAAACCATCTGCTCTGTGTTCTTTCTCATTACTCATATCAACAATTAGTTCAACTGGCTGGGGGAGTGGGAGTGGCCCAACGTGTGCATCCACATGCCCAAACGGAACATGCCCAAACCCCGCTAGCGACAAAGCTGCGACACTGCCCCAAGCAGCTTTACGAAAACCACCGCGAGTCGTAAATACAAGTGGTGGCTGGGTAGGGTAAGATTTCCTTCGTTGCGTCATATCATTGAAATAATTATTCCAGCTAATGTGTGCTGCTTGGGTAAACTCAAGTGCACGCTCTCCAAGCGTCTTGCGAACCACCCTCTGCTTCATACTCTGAGTACTTATATCAGCCACAACATCTTGGGCAAGCGCAAACGAATCTGGATCATTAACAATCGGCTTCATATCATTATCAAGAACCAGCTCATACGAACTGCCCATCCGCTGCAAACGCAATGCATACGGGTTGGGTGTCACAATCGTCTCAGCGTCTGGCGTTGCGTCAAACAAAAACTCGATGTCCTGGTCCTTCTGTCTCTCACCCTCAGGCGCATCAAACTGCGCAATACGCAAATAGTAACGGCTACGATCAAGCGTAAACTCATGTGCATGCTCGCTCACGCGCACCGGCCTGCCGTTAATAACAGTATCAACCGCAGCCTCGGCCAGGACTTGATGACAAGCATCAACCAACCAGGATATCTCACCACGAGTGACAGTCTCGGGCGTAAGGCTCGTGCGCAGGGCTTCAGTTGTACGGTCTTCCATATCAAAATCTAATATACAATGACAGTGCGGTTTAATCAATAATCTTGCAAAATTATTTCAGTACGATTACTATACTTCCAAGTAAACGAAGGACGGGAATGCACATGCGTACACAAGAATCAGGACACAGAACCAGCCGCAGACTAGCTGGAGCAACACTCGCGCTAATACTATTGGCGTCTGGGTGTGGATCCGACTCAGGCTCAGAGGGTAGCAAAGACACCAAACCGACCGAGGCAACACAGAACCACCCAACAGCGGTGCAACTTGCAAAGCGTCGACACGCAAACGTCAGTGAATTCCCGGGCGAGACAGAAGGCATCGAAGACACGGCACGCTATTGTCGAGAGATAGGTGGAGCAGTAGTCAAAATCTCTGACGTAGATGGAGACCCGTACGTTACGTGCCAGTTAGTTGGCATCGATGTTCTAACCAGGGTAGAGCGAAATGATGATTCCTTGCAAACCCTCATGTGTGCCATGGCCGGTGGCTCCGTAGAGGGTGTAGCTGTTGGTGTAGGTTCCACCTTCAACGTCCCTGCCTGCGTCCTCCCCAAGCCAGGCTAGACAGATATATGG
>CALMSM010000026.1 GCA_937872425.1 uncultured Candidatus Saccharibacteria bacterium | reverse complement strand
AGCAGGCCACAAAGCTGGGCGTAGAAGTGCACACCTATGTGGCGATCGTTGACCAGCTGATTGAAGCGGCTCGATGGAGATCCCACGTTGACGATCTAGGCGACGATGAAAAGCTGAACTACGCCAAAGAAAACGCAATCAAGCTAATTCAGCTAGGCAACACCACGTCTGAGCATGTTGCGCTCTTGGTGGAGATGTACAGGAAAGCGAATGAATGGCGCGGTGATGTGGCGATACTGCCGCGCCAGTTAACAGAATATGCGGGTCAGGTGAAAGATGGCCTGTCTCCGCCACAGAAGCGCCAGACAGACAACCTCTCGGCCCGCACTGGGAATGCGGCCAAGAGCGGCAGTAAGAGCTACGGCTACGGCCGGCAGATGGCGCCGGCCTCGAGCAAGAAGGGACCGCAGACGAATGAGTATGAGAACGATCCAGAGTACATTGCGTTCCTTGCGAGTTTCAACGATGGAGCAGCCGACGCCGCTGCCATCGCTGCAGACTGAATGCGGATGCCGATTTGGGCTGATCAATCCGCCCGAGGTGGAGAACAAGGTGCGACTCGTTGAGGAACGTACTGAGCAATACAAGGCGGGGCTGCTGACATTCTGCGACTGCCGGCTCGGGCAGGGTGCGCAGCTTTTCTACGCCAAGCGGGCACAGAACCCCTACGGCAAGGAACTCGCCGAAGCGGCACGGCTGCGCCGGCTGGCCTGGCTGGAGAAGATCGACGGGCTCAAGGACGGCGAGCGCACACTCAGCCTGGCTGACTACCGTGTAGGCCCGCACAACCGCCGGGCGGCCGATGCCGTGGCGGCCGGCATCGAGCAGGGCCACGGGCTGTTCACTCTATGGGGGCCATTTGGCGTCGGCAAAACGGCGCTGATGATGTCAGCCGTCAACGCCGTCCGCAACCAGGACCGCACGGCCATCTACCGCACCACGGCTGACATGCTCACTTGGCTGCGCGCCGGCTTCGACCAGTCGCAGCGTGATGGCGAGGACTTCAGCTATGACAAGCGGTGGCAGCTGCTGGTCAATGCCCGCTGTCTGGCCCTGGATGAGATGACGGCATTCTCCGTCACGCCATGGGCTGCAGAGCGGTTTGAGCGGCTCATAGACGAACGCTGGCGCAGTCAGCGGGACCTGCTGACCATCTGCGCATTCAATGCCAGCGAGGAGCCTGAAGAGGGTAGCAGCGGATTGCCTGGCGTCGTCGAGAGCAGACTGCGTGACGTCCGTGCACAGTGGATCAACGTTGGTGGCAAAGACATGCGCCGGGTGCGCAGATAGGAGGGCATCGTGACATTACTCGCCATTATCAGCGCAGCCGGCTGCGCAGCGACTGTGATCGTGTTCGTAGTCATCTGGGCAGCCGTGGCGCTGAACGGCCAGACGGTTGGCCGCCCGGAGGATAAGGTCAAGTAGGCATCACCGCCACGACGAATCAACAACAACGACTGAGGAGCAAACAACGTGATTTGGAACGACAGGACCCTGAGATACCACTGCGTAATTGAGCAGCTCGTCACACCGTTCGATGATGCTTGCATAAATCCGGCCAGCATTGATCTGCGGCTGGGGACCAGCTACCGCCGCCCTGACAAATTGTGGGAGCTGCATCCCGGTACTTGGATGCTAACAGATACACCGCCTACCTGGGGCGATGAGCAGCATATGTTGGAATGCGGCATCCTGCTGGCGCCCGGCGAGTTCATTCTATGCTGTAGCCTGGAGACGGTGCGGCTGCCGGTCGAAGTCTGCGGCATCCTCTACTCGAAATCGAGCACCGGCCGCAAGGGGCTCGAGCACATGCACGCTGGCTACGTCGATCCTGGGTTCTGTGGCCAGCTCACGTTTGAGTTCCACAACGTAGCGCCCTGGCCCATCAAGCTGGTGCCGGGTGAGCGTGTGATGCAGATGTGCATCGATCACATGGTAGCCTCGGCGGAGAGCGACTACT